>CADEGB010000043.1 GCA_902826755.1 uncultured Gemmatimonadota bacterium | reverse complement strand
CGGGTGAGCCACCGACCCGTTCGCCGGCTCGAGTTGCCGGGCCAGGCACCCCTCGCGTTCGAAGCCGATGGCGAGCTGATCGAGGCCCGCGGTCCGCTCCGGGTCGAGTTGGTCCCCCTCGGTCTGGGAGTCGTCCGACCCCTGCCCCACGGGTCCGAGCCGGCCCCCGCACGTCGCTAGATTTCCTCCGGATGACGACCCGTTCGTGGACTCTGCTCGCGCTCCTCGGCGCCTTCGGCCCGACCCTCGGTTTCGGCCAGGAACTCCGGGTCCGGGTGGCCGAACCGGGGAGACCCACCATGGCGGTCGGCGTCCTGGTGTCACTCCTCGCCGGCGACAGTGTGGTGGCCAGTTCGGTGACCAACGACTTCGGCCGGGTCCGGCTCCGCGCGGCACCCGGCGGCTACCGGGTCCGAGTCGAACGCCCGGGATATGCCGACACCACCGTGGCGGTGACCGTGCCTGACGGGCTCGATAGTGTGACGGTGGCGCACTCGACCCAGCGGCCGGCGCTGCCGAGCCGAATCGTTCCGATTTCGTCGACGTGTCAAACGGGCGGCGTGCCCGACCCGATCCGCCCGCTGTGGGCCGCCATCGACCGGACCCTCCGGGTCGTGGCCACCACCGAGGAACGGGATGCGGTCACCCTCAGCATCACCACCTTCGACCGGATCCTCTCGACGTCACTCGGCCGCGAGTCGGAGCAGTTCAATACCATCCTGGCGGCCCGCAACCGGCCGGCCAATGCCCGACCGGCCGAGTCGATCCGCCGGGGCGGCTACCTCGGTCGCGACAGCGCCCTGGCCTGGGGCGCCCCCGACGTTGCCGTACTGGCGTCCAGGGAATTCGAAGCCGGTCACTGCTTCGGAACCGTCGGTGGAACCGGCAATCGGGAAGGCCTCCTTGGCGTCCGATTCGTGCCCGTCACCACGGATCGGGTCGAAATCGAGGGCACCTTCTGGCTTGACCTGACCTCCGGCGAACTCAAGGTGGTCGACTACCATTTTGCCGGCGCTCCCGCGGCGTGGCGACCCGATCGGTTCGGCGGATCGTTGGAGTTCCATCGGAGTGAGGCCGGGTTCTGGGTCACCCGCTTCTGGTACCAGCGGGTACCCCGGATCGACGGGGCCGGAGGGCGGGAACGGCTCCGTGGCTATCGGGAGGACGGCGCCGAGATCACGGCGGTGGCCGTGCAGATCGACACCACCGACCGGGTGGCCACCGCGCGCGCCATCCTCGAACAGAATCGGGCCATCCGCGATCGGGTGGCCTCGATGGCCGGCCAGGTGGTGGACACCCTCGGGTTCCCGGTGGCGGAGGCCGAGGTGTCGGTCATGGGCACCGAGTTCCTCGGCCAGTCCGACCGACAGGGCCGGTTTGCCCTCGGCGGACTGCCCCTCGGGCTCCAGATCGTCCGGGTCCGGAAGGTGGGCTACCGGGTCCAGTACTTCGCGATCCGGCTGGCCGGGGGTCAGGAGTGGGACGGACGAGTTACCCTGCCGAAGCTCCCGCAGACGTTAGGCGAGATCGTGGTGGTCGGGAAATGGGGCAAGCCGCCCCAGTACGCCAACACCGCCAAGTACGACGACTTCTACCGCCGGCGCTCATCGCGGAGCGGCAAGTACCTGACCCGGGAGGAGATCGACAAGACCGCGGCGGGACGGATCTCGGAGTTGCTCCGGGCCATTCCCGGGGTCCGGGTCGGCTTCGTCCAGCCGGGCGAAAGCGAGAACGTCTCGTTCCTGACCTGCCCCGCGTACAACGTCTCGGTCTGGATCGACGGCCAGCGGGTCACCGGCCAGGTGGGAGAGATCCTGCCCCTGATCGCCCCGTCGGACATCGAGGCGATGGAAGTCTATCAGCGACAGGCCCTGGTGCCGCCCGAGTTCCGCGACAACAGCTGCGCTGCCATCGTCCTCTGGACCCGTTAGGCTGGCTCATCGGCCCGGGGCGCCGACCGCCCCGGGCTGATCGAGTGTCCGGCGGATCATCCCCGCCAGGCCGGCCCGGGTGAACGGCTTCTCCAGCATCGGGCCTAGATCGGCGATGTTCCCGCTCCACGGGTTGTCCCGGCCGGTGTAACCCGACATGAAGACCAGGGGCAACTCGGGACGCGCTTCCCGGAGCTCTACGGCCAGATCGACCCCGCCCATCCGCGGCATCACCACGTCCGTCAACACCAGATCGAACCGACCCGACTCGGCCCGGAACCGCTCCAGGGCCACGACCCCGTCCGGCGCCGACACCACCTCGTAGCCGAGGTTCTCGAGCGTCCGGGTCGCCACCTCCCGCACCGCCGGTTCATCCTCCACCACCAGGATCCGTTCGACGCCGCCCGGGATCCGATGTTCGCCCGAGGTCCCGCTCACCTGATCAGCCAGGACGGCGGTCGGCAGGTAGATCTCGAACCGGGATCCCCGCCCGACCTCGCTCTCGACGGCGATGGCGCCGTTGTGCTGCGCCACGATGCCGTAGCAGACCGAAAGACCAAGCCCCGCGCCGCGATTGACGTCCTTGGTGGTGAAGAACGGCTCGAACAGCCGACTCCGAGCCTCCGGCGAGATGCCGACCCCGGAGTCGATCACCGCCAATTGGACGTAGTCGCCGGGGAGGATCTCGAGGGTACCGATCTGCCGGACCTCGTCCACCACGGTGCTCCGGAGCTCGATCCCGATGGTGCCCTTGCCGGCCACCGCGTCGCGGGCGTTCATGACCAGGTTGACGATGAGCTGTTCCATCTGGGAGGCGTCGGCGTTGACCCGGGGGACGCCGTCGGCCACCACCACCTCGAACCGGACGCTCTCGCCCACGATGCGAAGGAGGAACGGCTCCAGCGACCGAACCAGGGCGCCAAGATCGATCGACGACCGCTTCGACGCCTGACGCCGCGCGAACGTCAGCAGCTGACGGGTGATCTGCGCCACCCGCTGACCCGCCCCGGTGATCTGGCGAAGGTCGTCGCGGATGCCCGGATGATCCTGGGCTTGTGCCTCGGCCATTTCGGCAAAGCCAAGGACTCCCGTCATCATGTTGTTGATTTCGTGGGCCACCCCGCCAGCCAGGCGACCGATGCTCTCGAGCTTCTGGGCCTGGAGCAATTGGTGTTGGAGCCGTTTGCGCTCCGCCAACTCCTCGGCCAGCTGCGACGTCCGCTCCTCCACCCGCCGCTCGAGGTGAGCTCGGGCCGCCTCGAGATCCTGAGTCCGGGCCTCGACCAGCCTCGCCAGTTCCTCCGTCCGGCCGCGCACCTGACGGATCCGAAGCCGGTACCCAAGGGCCACCAGCCCGCTCGCGAGCAACACCAACAGCGGAACGAACCACGGATGTTCGTGAAGCCGGAGCGCGACGGCGACCTCGACCGACGCCGGGGATAGCTGCCACTGTCCATCGGGCCCAAGGGCCCGAAGCTGGAACCGGTACCGGCCGCCGTCGAGCGGCCCGTACAGGATCATCCGCCTGGTCCCGGCATCGGTCCATTCGTCTTCGAGCCCCTCGAGCCGGTATTGAACGGAGGCTCGGCTCGGGAACAGCACGTTGGTGACCGTGAAGTCGATGGCCAGCCGGTCGACCCCCGGCGGAAGGCTGATCGGTCCGCCGGACGGCAATGACCGCCCGTCGACGAGGACCTGGTCGATCAGCAGGTTCGGGGCGGTGGAGTCGCTGGCCACCCGCTCCGGATCGGCCCGCACCAGGCCTACGTAGCTCGGCAGCCAGAGATGACCAGCGCCGTCCTTGAACACGGCCGACTGCGAGAACCCGTTGAATTCGGTGGTCGGCAGCCCGTCCTTGCGGTCGAACTCCCGAACGTCGAGCGAACTCGACCGGCCATCGGCCAACGCCAGGAGGTCGGCCTTCCGGATCCGCTTGAGCCCATAGCTCGAGGTCAGCCAGAGATAGCCCGCGTCGTCCTCGATGATGCCGAGGACTTCGGTTCGCAGCCGACGATCGAGCCGCCCGAGCGAGACCGTGCGTCCATCGTGCCGATGCACGAAGAGCCCGCTGTCGGAGGTGCCAATCCAGAGGTCGGTGCCCCGCGGGTAGAGCGTTTCGACGAGCGAGTCGACGAGGCCCTCGGCCCGGCCGATCCGGGTGGCGTGTCCGCCGGCGACCCGATAGAGGCCGGGCCGCGCCAGCCAGACCGCGCCGCCGGAGTCCATCGCGACGATTCGGAGGCGCCGCGTCCCGAGGCGGTGGCGGGCACTGAACGGATCGAGGTGGTCATCCCGCCACCGGAAGACGCCGCTGTCCGTCGCGAACCAGACGGCTGAGTCTCGGGTCGCGAAGATCCGGCGAATCGACACCGAGGGCAGCCCGACCCGATCGGTGAGATCAGCGACTCCCCCGCCGGTGTGGCGAAGGACCCTCTGGCCGTCGACCACCATCACGCTGCCCGTCGGCGTGATCGCGAACGGCCGCGGGCCGGCGTCCGGAGCCTGGGGCGCCATCAGCGTGGCGAGGGTCCGTCCGTCGAACCGGTAGAGGGCGCCGTTCTCCGCGGTGACCACCAGCCGGCCATCGGGGAGCCCGTCCACCGACCAGATCAGCGAACGAGGAAATCCCTCTGGATAGCTGAACGACGTGAACGCGGTGGGTTGAAACAGGTCGAGCGCGGCACCGGAACCTGCCCAGACCCGGTCCCAGGGATCGACCAGCAGAGCGTTGATCTCGAGGGAGCTGAGCTGCTGCTCGAAGCCGAAGTGCGACACCCGACGGCCGTCCCAGATCGCGAGCCCGTGGGTCGAGCTGCCGATCCAGACCCGGCCGCCCCGGTCCACGGCCACCGCACTCACCACCGGCGGCAACCGGTCGGTCCCGATCGAGACCAACGGCCCGACGGTCGACCGGCCACGATCATCGGTGCCGATCCGGCGGATGCCGCCTCGGACGCCGGCCCAGATGGCGCCGGCGCCGTCCGTCGCGAGCGCGGTGACGCCGCCTAACGCCGTTCCGGGAACCGCGACCAACCGGCTGCCGTCGAACCGCCTGAGCCCGTCGGCGGTGCCCGCCCAGACCCCGCCCCGCGAGTCCTCGGCAAACGAGGTGGCCGGATGATTGGCGGCTTCCTGGAATCGGCCCTGAACGGATCGAAGGACCCGGGAGTCGGTCGAAATCCAGACCGCCCCGGATCGATCGGCGAACAGCGCCTCGATCGACCCCGACCCAAGCCCCGCCTCGGTGCCGACCGGGCGGAAGATCCCCCGCTCCAGCACCGCCAGCCCACCGACGGTGCCAATCCAGAGGCGGTTGGATCCGTCGGTGGCAAGGCGCGTGATGTAGCTGGAGCGGAGAGCCGGCGTGTCGTCCGGCGCGAAGAGACGGAACCGGGAGCCGTCGAACCGAACCAGGCCTCGGCGGGTGCCGAGCCAGAGATAGCCGTCGGCGGTGCGGGCCACGGCGCTGATCAACGTTTCGGGAAGACCCGATTCCTGGTCGTAGACGTGGTGCGCCAAAGTCCGGAACGGACTGGACTGCGCGCTCGCGGTTCCGACCCCGGACGTCGCCGCGACCACCAGGAGCATCAGTGCCGCAATCAGTCGCCCGATAATCGCCCCGGCCCGCACCCGGTGAGGAGGTCGGTAATTGGCAAGGATCGCCCTCGAATCCCCGGCCCGGCGGGGAGCCGGGCCGGCGGTGTCGGTGGTCCCGGCCGGGACGCACCCGTGGCCGATCGAGGTCACATAATCCATTGTCAACTAATTGCTTATCGTCGCTCGCCGCGGTTGCGATCCGGTCCCCAACGGGTCCCGTGACCGTCGGTAGCCGGACCAATTGGCCCTGATCGAGTCATCCCTCGCCACGATAGAAGGGGCAACTTCCGGGCCCCATGCGGGGGAAGCGATCCCCGGGACGACCCGCTATAGTTGGGGCCGTTTCCGATTCAGGGAGTCCGAGTGGAGCGCCCCTACCTGCTGGCCGAGTCGACATGGGAAACGGTCCGCCAGATCCGGTACGAGGTCGCGGTGCTCCCCTGGGGCGCGACCGAAGCGCACAACCGGCATTTGCCGTACGCCACCGACACGATCCAGTGCGACGCGATCGCCGCGACCGCCGCCGGCAAAGCCTGGGACCGCGGCGCCAAGGTCCTGGTGTTGCCGACGGTTCCGTTCGGCGTCCAGACCGGTCAGCGCGACATTCCCTTCTGCCTCAATTTGAACCCCAGCACCCAGACATCCGTGCTGCGTAACCTGCTGCCGAGCGTGGCCGACCACGGCGTCCGCAAGCTGGTGATCCTGAACGGTCACGGTGGCAACGACTTTCGGCAGATCATCCGGGAACTCGAACCGGACGCCGGCCTGTTTCTCTGCCAGCTCAACTGGTACACGGCCGTCGATCCCCGACTCCACTTTACCGAACCCGGCGATCATGCCGGTGAACTGGAGACGGCCGTGATGCTCGAGATCGCACCGGCCCTGGTCCGCCCGCTCGACAGCGCCGGGCCGGGCCGGGCCCGCCCCTTCGCGGTGCCGGGCCTTCGGAACGGTCTGGCCTGGGCACCCCGGCAGTGGAGTCGGGTCACCGATGACACCGGCACCGGCAACCCGCGGGCGGCCACCGCCGAGAACGGGGCCCGCTTCGTCACCGCGGTCACCGATCGAATCGCCGATTTCCTGGTCGACCTGGCTGCGGCCGACCCGAACGACCTGTACACACGAGATGACTGAACCAATGCAGATCTGGGATCTTTCAGCCAAGGCCATCGATGGGCGGGAAGTGTCGATGGCGGACTACCGGGGCAAGGTGCTGCTCATCGTCAACGTGGCGAGCAAGTGCGGCTTCACACCCCAGTACAAGGGGCTCGAAGCCCTCTACCGCCGGCTCAAAGACCGCGACTTCTTGGTCCTCGGATTCCCGTGCGATCAGTTCGGCCATCAGGAGCCGGGAACCGAGGCGGAGATCCTCGAGTTCTGCGGAACCCGCTACGACGTGACCTTTCCGATGTTCGCCAAGGTAGAAGTGAACGGCGACGACGCCCACCCGCTGTTCCAGTACCTCAAGTCGGCCCGGAAGGGGATCCTCGGCAGCGAGGCGATCAAGTGGAACTTCACCAAGTTCCTGATCGACCGGAGCGGGCAGGTGGTCGAACGATTCGGCTCCCGGGATACCCCCGAGGCCATTGAACCCGACATCCTGCCCCTGCTCGACGCGATTCCCCGCTGAAGGTCAGTCCCTTCCCACGCCGAGGGCGTCGGCCACCCGGTTGATGTAGTTGAACCACGAGGCGATCAAGGTAATCTGGAGAATGCCCCGGTCGTCGAAGCCGGCGGCGCGGAGCCGTTCGTGATGGGACGGCGTGACCCGGGTGGCGTCCCGGGTGAGCTGCACGACGTAGTCGAGCATAACCCGCTCCGCCGCCGTGATCGGTGCCGTGGTGTAATCGGCGGAAATCGCGGTGATCAGTCCCTCGTCCAACGTAACCCGACGCAGAAACTCTGCGTGAGAGTCAATTCAATACCGGCACCGGTTGGTCACCGATACCACCGTCGCGATCATCTCGTGATGACGCCGCTCGAGCGGGAGATCGGGACTCATCAGCTCGCCGAACGTCTTGAACGCGTGCTCGAGCGCCTTCGGGATCAAGCTGTGCGAGCCGACGATGCCGGACATCCCGTCGCCGGTGGGATGGACCGGCTGCGCGTACTCCTTCGGATAAAGCCCCATCTGGCCCTCGACCGCCCGCCGAAGGGCTTCCCCGCCCTCGGACAGTGGCACCGTCTTGATCCAGGTCACGACATCCTCCTCGACTAGGGAACCAGGCGCGCCGACGGCACCACCACATGGGGGACGCCGAGCCGCGCCGCGAGCGCGTTGATGGCGGCCAGGTCGCGATCGATCAGCACCCGCAACTCGGCCAGGTAACCGTCCAGCTCCTTCCGCTGGTCGGCGTAGACTTCCTTCATGCCCTGGGTGGGCGCGCCGTCGCCCTCGATCGACCAGACGTAGAGGGGCGTGAGGCGCGAATAGAGCTTAGTACCGCCCTTGAACGCGAGAATATCGTAGGTCACCTCGGCCTCCGGATTATGAATCCGGGATTCGAGGCTGTCCAGCCTGGCGCTGAGGGCCTTCGACTGCGCCACCAGCTCGACCGCCGCCGCATTCGACGCCAGCGACGCGCTCCGACTGGCAAGTTGGGAACGGACGTCGCGAAGCTGGTGGACCGCGTCGGCCATCCGGGTCAGGGCATCCCGAAGCTCCAGACCGAACGCCAGCTGGGCGGCGCGATCGGCGTCGCTGACCCGGACCCGCGGGTCCGCCCGAACCACGATCGATGCGGTTTCGCTCAGTCCGTCAGCGGACAGGCGCGCCGTGTAGCTGCCGGGCAACCCGTCCGGCTGGCTGGCCGGATCCCCGGTGTCGACCTTGCCGTCCTTGATCCGCGTGGCGCCCTCGAGCCCGAAGTCCCAGGCCACCCGGTGGAGGCCGGCGCCGGTCTGGAGTTCCGGCCGGGGTTCCTCTTCATACTCGCTGACACCCTCCTTCTTCCGGGCCACACTCCGCAACGTCCGGATCACGGTGCCGCGCGCATCGAGAATCTCGAGCGTGAGTTCGCCCTTCGGTGGTTCCTTGAGGTAGTAGGTCAACTGGACGCCGTAAGTGGGGTCCCGACCGGTGTTGGCCTCGCCCGTCCCCCCGCGGCGGCGCCAGGCGGTGGCCCGGACCGGAGGAAAGAGATGGAGCGGCTTGGCCGCCACGGCCTCGCTCCACTGCCGGATCGGCGTGAGATCATCGAGGATCCAGATTCCCCGGCCGTGGGTGCCCAGCACCAGGTCGTCGTGTTTGACGATCAGGTCGGCCACCTGCACGGTGGGCAGATTGAGGCGAAGCGGCCGCCACGTGGCACCCGCGTCCGCCGAGAACATCATGCCTTTCTCGGTGCCGAGATACAGAAGGCCGCGGCGGACGGGATCCTCGCGGACGGCGTGCAGCCAGACGCCGCGATCCAGGCCGCCGTCGAGCCGCTTCCAGGTGGCACCGTAGTCGGACGTTTGATAGAGGTACGGCGCGTTGTCGCCGAGCCGGTAGTTCTTGACGACGACGTACGCGGTGGCCGGATCATGCGGCGAGGGCTCGATCAGACTCACGGTGCCCCACTCCGGAAACCCGGGCATCCTGGCGGTGACGTTGCTCCACGTCTTTCCGCCATCCCGCGTCAGGTGAACCAGCCCGTCGTCGCTCCCGGTCCAGATCAGGCCCGGCGTCTTTGGTGATTCCGCCACCGCAAAGATCGTCGAGTAGAACTCGACGCCGGTGTTGTCACCCGTGATCGGTCCGCCAGCCCATTGCTGCTTCGACTTGTCGTTCCGGGTCAGATCGCCCGACACCGCGGTCCAAGTCTGGCCGCCGTCCACGGTCCAGAACAGCACGTTAGACGCGTGATAGATGACGTCGGGATCATGCGGCGACGCGGCGATCGGCGCGGTCCACTGAAACCGGTACTTGGCGTCGGCCGCCCCGTGCCCGCTCGGGTTCTCCGGATAGGCCGAAATGTTGCGCGACTGGCCCGTCCGGTGATCGTACCGGGTGATGATGCCGAGATACTCACCGGCAAAGACGATGTCGGGATCGTCCGCTCGAGACACCACGTGACCGGCCTCGCCGCCGCCGACGTCATGCCAGAGGCTGGCCCCGATTCCCCCGTGGCTCAGGCTGTTGCTCGGGCCCTGCGCGGTGCCGAGATCCTGCTGGGCGCAGGCCACGTGGTACGGGTCTCGGTTGTCCGCCGCGATGTGGTAGCACTGACCGATTGGCGGCCTGCCGGGAAGCCAGGACTCGCCCCCGTCGACGCTGACCGCCGCGCCGCCGTCGTTGGCCACGATGATCCGCTTCGGATTTCGGGGGTCGAACCAGACGTCGTGGTTGTCACCGTGGGGAATTCCATCCACGAACCCGAGCGTCTTGCCGCCGTCGATGGTTCGAACCATCGGAACCTGCGGGAACCACACCTCGTCGGGGTTGGTCGGGTGGACCGTGAGGGTGGTATAGTACCAGGCGCGCTGGCGAAGGAGCCGCGACCGGTTGATTCGCGTCCATGAGTCGCCCCCGTCGTCGGAGCGGAAGAGGCCGCCGCTGTCCGCCTCGATCAGCGCGTAGACCCGCCGACCATCCGATGGCGCCACCGCCACGCCAACCTTGCCCCAGATCCCCGCCGGCAACCCGGCCCCTGTCAGATGCTTCCAGGTGTCGCCGCCGTCCGCCGACCGATAGAGGCCGCTGCCGGGGCCGCCACTGATCAGATCCCACGGATAGCGGCGCGCTTCCCAGAACCCCGCAAAGACGATGTTCGGATTCGAAGGGTCGAGCGCCACGTCCGACGCGCCGGCGTTGGCGTCCTTCTCGAGCACCCGAACCCAGGTCTTGCCGCCGTCCCGGGTCCGGTAGACGCCCCGCTCCGGATTGGCCGCAAAGGCGCGCCCGAGCACCGCGGCGAAGGCGACGTCCGGATTGCGGGGGTGCACGATCATCGTGCCGATCTGCCCCTCCTGCCGCCAAACGTGCGCCCAGGTCTTGCCAGCATCGGTCGACTTGTAGATCCCGTTGCCGGGCGTCACGTTGCCGCGAATGTTCGCTTCGCCCGACCCGACGTAGACCACGTTGGGGTCGCTCGGCGCCACCGCGAGGGATCCGATTGACGCGATCGGCTGATCGTCGAAGATCGAGCGCCACCGGTGACCACCATCGGCGGACTTCCAGACGCCGCCGGAGGCGGTGGCCAGGTAGTAGACGGTCGGGTCTCCGGGAATCCCGGCGGCGCGGGTGGCCCGCCCGCCCTGGAACGGACCGAGCAAGCGGTACTCGAGACCCGCAAACGCGGTGGGCTGCTCGAGCGGGGCCGGCGGCGCCGAAGGGACGGAACGCTTTTGCTGGGCCGCCGCGCCGCCAGCTCCGACAACGAGCAGCGCCCAGCAGGCCAGAAGCCTGAGTGCCATGACGACCTGTCTGGTGAGGGAAACCGCCTGACAATCTAACCGAAACAGGCCATGCCACCCGCCGGCGGATCCAACGGCGGACCGCCTCCTGGCCCACCGTCGGCTGCCGGTCCGTCCTCCCCACTGGAACCCGTTCGCCCCTCGGGTCCGGGTGGTCGAAGCGGAGGGGTCGCGCTACTTTCCGGCGCCATCGTGACCCCGACGTTCACCATTCGACCACCACCGGATCCATCGATGACCGACCCGCGCCCGTCGCTCGCCACCCTGGCCGTCTGGGGCGGCGAACTCGAGAAGTCCTTCTGGGAGCGCGCCACCCAACTCCCGATCGTCCAGAGCGCGTCCTTCGGCTACCGCGACCTCGACGAGTGGATGGCGGTGGCCCTGGGTCAGCAGCCCGGGCATATCTACAGCCGCAACAGCAACCCGACGGTGGCCGCTTTCGAGGAAAAGGTCCGCCTCCTCGAGGGCGCCGAGGCCGCCACCAGCTTTGCCACCGGGATGGCGGCCGTGAGCAACACGCTGTTCTCCCTGCTCGAATCGGGTCAGCGGGTCGTCTCGGTCCGCGACACGTACGGCGGGACGTCCAAGCTGTTCGCCGACTTCCTGCCCAAACTCGGCGTGTCGGCCACGCTCTGCCCCACCGGCGATCACGACGCGCTCGAACGGGAAATTGCCCGCGGCTGTGCCATCGTCTACGTCGAATCGCCCACCAATCCGACGATCAAGGTCCACGACATCGCTCGGCTGGCGCGGGCGGCCCACGCCGCCGGCGCCCTGCTCGTGGGCGACAACACCACCGCCACCCCGATCAACACGAGACCCCTGGGTCTCGGCGCCGACCTCGTCCTCCACAGTGCCACCAAGTTCCTCGGTGGTCACGAAGCCGCGATGGGTGGGGTGGTCTGTGGGCCCGCGGATCTGGTCAAACGGATCTACCACTATCGCGAGATCACCGGGGCGTCGCTGGCGCCGCTCAACGCCTACCTCCTGCTCCGCGGCCTCAAGACACTCGCCATCCGGGTTCGGCAGCAGAACCAGAACGCGCTCGCGGTGGCCCGGTTCCTGGCCGCCCATCCCGCCGTGGCGTCGGTCGGATACCCCGGCCTGCCGGACGATCCGGGCCACGAGATCGCGTCCCGCCAGATGAGCGGGTTCGGCGGGATGCTCTGCTTTTCACTCCACGGCGGATGGTCGGCGGTCAAACAGGCGCTGCCACGGCTCCGGCTGGCCCACTGCGCGGCAAGTCTCGGCGGCGTCCAGACCTTTGCCGGCCCTCCCGCCACCACCAGCCACGTCGAATGCAGCGCCGAGGAACGAGCGGCGCTCGGCATCCCGGAGGGGCTGATCCGTTATTCGGTGGGAATCGAAGACGAGGCCGACCTGATCGCCGATCTGACCCAGGCCCTCGCGTCCGCCTGAGCGAACCGGCGGACCCTCACGGGCGCCGGGTTGCATGGAAGGTATCGAACGCCGCCCTGGCGATCCCAGCGATGAGGCGTTCCTTGGCCGCCTCGCTCGGGGCCTGGTCTTCGGCAAACACCACCATGGCCAGCCGGCCAGCGCCATCGGGCAGGTCGACGAGCGCCACGTCGTTCGTCACCACGGTCCCATACGACCCGGTCTTGTTGGCCACCAGCGTCCCGCGGGGCAGGAGCCGCCGGATCCGATCGACCCCGGTCTCCTCCCGTCGCATGATGGCCAGCAGCGTCTCCGTTCCCGCCGGCGACAACGCTTCCCCGCGGGCGATCCGGGTCAGCAGCTCGATCATAGCCCGCGGCGTCGAACGGTCCCTCGGGTCGGCGTGGTAGCGCCGCTGGGCCTCGGCGAGCCGGTCGGGCGAAATGCCGCTCATCAGCCGGACCAGGGTATCGAGATTCCGCGACTCGAAGGGCGGCAGGGCCGCGAGCCCGACGTAGTCGCGGTAGATGTCCATCACCGTCCGGTCGATCCGCATCCCCTCGATCCCCAGTGATCGGACGTGCGCGGTCACGGCCGCCGGACCGCCGATCTGCCTGAGGATGACATCCGTGGCGGCGTTGTCGCTCAGGATCAGCATCAACTCGAGGTACCGACGGAGGGCCAGCAGGGCGCCGGGATCCCTCGAGTCGCGAAACCGCTCCGACAGCAGACTGCCAGACGGGAAGACGTCACCCGCGCTGAGCGGCACTAGCCGATCGAGCCGGTCGAGCCCCTGGTCGACCAGCGCCAACAGCCGAACCGCCACGGCCACTTTGAACGTGCTGCCCATCAGAAACGGACGATCAGGGGCCAGGTAGACTTCCCGCCCGCTTTCGACATGGCGGACCCCAACGCCAACCTGAGCTCCCGACGAATCCGCCAGCCGGCGGATCCTCGCCTCGAGGGCGGACAAGTCCGGGGCCGGTTGCGCGGCGGCAGACCCGGCCCCCGCGAGCATCACCACCGCCGCCACCGATCTCCAGATCCGCCGGGTGGACATTACCCGAGAATCTCGCGATAGATCCGGAGGAAGTTGCCCCCAAGAATCTTGCCGACGTCGCCGGTCGAGAACCCCTTCTGGAGAAGCCGACGCCGGATGACGTGGAACTTCTCGGGCACGTCGAGTTCCTCGATGAACGGCGGCCACCGGACGTCGGCGCCCGGCTTGAACTTGAACTGATTGTGGAAGTCCCAGAAGGTCTTTTCGGTCGGGAAGTTGGAGCGCCACCCGGCAATGCTCGAGTCGGTTCCGATCCCGACATGGTCGATCCCGACGAGCTTGACCACGTGCTCGATGTGGGCGATGTAGTCATCGAGAGTGGACCGGGGTTTGTTGCTCACGAAGAAGTTGACGGTGGTGATGCCCATGACGCCGCCCTTGGCCGCCAGCTTCCGGATCTGCTCGTCGGTCTTGCAGCGCATGTTGTCGTTGAGCGCCCGGCAGTTGGTATGGCTGAAGACGACAGGCTTCCGAGACACCTCGATCGCGTCGAGGGTGGTCTTGACGCCGCAATGGGAAAGGTCCACCAGCATGCCGAGTTCGTTCATCCGGTGGACCACGTCGACGCCGAAGTCGCTCAGACCGACATCGGACCGTTCGGTGCTGCCGGCACCAAGGGCATTGAGCTCGTTGTACGTGAGTTGGATCTGCCGAATACCGAGATTGTAGAAGAAGTCGACGTTGCGGAGATCCCGGTTGAGATGGGTCCCGTTCTGGAAGCCGAGCATCACCGCGAACTTGCCATCCCGCTTGGCCTGGATGATGTCGTCGGTCCGCCGGACATGAACGACCCGGTCCCGGTACTGGTTGAAGACGCCGTGCCACGTGGCCAGGTCCCGGACCGCCGCCTCGTAGCTGAAGGTCGGATTGCCGGCCGGCCCAAGGGTGGTCTCGAGCATGGCAATCCCCGAACGGGCGATCTCGGCAAACCCTTCGTCGCCGAACCGGACGCCCGCCAGCGCGTCGATCCAGATCTCGCCGGGATCCTGCCCGTCAGCGGCCTCGCGCGCAGCGGCGGCGGAGCGGGAATCGAGTCCGGTGACCACCGCCGCGGCGGCCACACCCTGCACGAACGAACGACGGGAGGTGCTCATGGGTCAGCCCTTCTTCGGTGAGGTTCGAGGGGACCGCCGCGGCTTGGGCGGGTCGTTATCGGGAAAGGCGGCAATAGCCAGGCGGTATGAACCGGGGGCTTTGCCCCGATGTCGCCGGGAAAAATCGTCGAGCCAAAGAGGAAGCTCCTGGGCCAACGCCTGGAACCCGGCGGCCGAAAGCCGAAGGGCGCGATCCTGGAGAATCAGCCCGCGGCCCGCCGCCCCGGGCGTGATCCGGCCGGTCCCGAGTCCCTCGGTGAGCGCCTCGAGCGCCCCACCGAGAACCCCTTTGGCCAAGGCCATGAACTCGGCCGTTCCGCCATCGGGACCGGGGGTCAGGTCGAGCAGACTCCCGTCGAGGGTGTAACTCGCGGCCACCGCGCGGAACCGCCGCTCTTCGGCACCGCGGCGGCGGACCCTGCTGACGACTTCGATCAGCCCGGTCTCGAGCAGGAGATCCACGTGATGGTAGAGCCGGGTGAGCGGCACGCCCGCTCCCCGGGCCAGGTCGGCCACCGACGCCTCCCGGGCCACCAGCGTTTCCATCAGCCGGAGCCGGAGTGGATCGGCCATGGCCCGGACCTGGTCGAGTCGGGATAGCACCATGCTGGACTTCAGGGGTCCTCCCGGGAGGCGGGGTGAGTGTTCAGCATTCGTTGATTATTTAGCACTGATCTGAACGCAAGGGAAGGGCCACGAAAAACGAATGCCGCGGCGCGAGGGATCGCGCCGCGGCATCGGTTAAGATCGGGACCGGCTGACTAGCGGTAGAACCCGCCCCAGCGCTTGGCCATTTCTTCCCGGTGCTTCCGCCACCGCTCGAGTTCCTTGGCCCGGAACTTTCGCTCCCGTTCGGCCATCTCACGTTCGAACTCGGCCTCCCGCTGCCGGGCCTCCCGGCGCCAGCGAACGTCCTCCCGCTGCATGGCCTCGAGCCGTCGTTCGCACCCGCGGTCGCGGTCGTCGCAGCGGAGCCGAGGCACCCATCGACGGTACTCCCGGATCGAGTCGTCATCGTCATCGCGGCCGTACCGATAGCGATAGCTGGGTGGGTCGGCGTCCCCATGGCGTTCGAGCTCCGGACCCGCTTCCCGACGCTCGCCGCGGGGACGCTCGACGTCGGGGCGCTGAGCCTGGACCAATCCGGGCGCGGCAAGGGCCAAGGCAAGCAGGGCAAGCGGGACGCGCATCGTTCCTCCAGGTTGGCGATGACGCCACCATCGCGGCGGCGGCGGGAGGAGGAATCGCATCGATCGTGCCGATCAGAACCGCCGGGAGGAAGTGCTTTGACGACGGGCAGTTAGGCGGGGCCGACCGGACCGGGCGCCACCACCGGGTGTCCTCGTCGGGGGACAGGTGTCTCCGGCGGGGGAGCACCCCCACCGGCCCTCAGCCCCGGAGCACGGGACGAGTGAGGCAGGTGGCGCCGCCCTCCGCTTTGAGGGAAATCTCCCGACCCCGATACGTCAGCACCGTGCACCCCGCGGCCTCGAGCCGGGCCTGAGTAACGGGATTGCCCTCGAGCATCACTGCCCGACGGGGCGCCAGAGCCAGCACATTGGTGGCCATCGTCGCGAACTCGGACTCGGGAACCTCGACGAGCCGGATCCCCCGGGCCGCCAGCTCCGCCACGAACGTCACCGGCAACAACCGCGGCCACGCGACGGCGAGATCCCGATCGACCATGCTGATGAGCGACATGAGGTGCAGGCAGGCGTCGGGTCCGGTGTACCAGGGCAACTCGACCGACAGGACCGTCACGGCCGGCCCGAGTGCCCGAGCGAGCTGCGCCACGCCGGCCCGATTGGTGCGAAAGCCAACCCCGGCCGCGAGCGTGTTCCGATCCAGCCACAGCAGGTCGCCAGATTCGGCCAGGGCATCGCCCTCGAGCCGCGCGGCGATCGGAACGCCGGCCCGCTCCAGGGTCCGGCCGAGGGCCTCTTCCTCGCCCCGCCGAAGGGGCTTGCCCATGCGGAGGAGAATGGCGCCCCGGTCGGACACCAGAACCGGATCGTGGCAGAAGATCGCGTCGGCGTGGTCGTCGAGCGGTTCGTCGTGTTCGATGATCTCCGCGCCCGACCCACGAACCAGGGCCACGAACCCCTCGTGCTCGGCCTGGGCCGCGGCCAGATCCGGCTGGGCGGCGTAGTGCCAGCGGGCCGGATCGGCCGCGCCGAACGCCGCGCCGGGCCGGCGGACCACCACCCGCCGAAGCGGCTCCCACATCGTCTGGCCACCGTACCGTTCCGTCATCGGTCGCTCCTCACGATCTTGCCCCCCTTCATCACGAACCGGATCCGCTCGAGGAGCCGGATGTCGGTCAGTGGATCCCCATCGACTGCCACCAGGTCGGCGAACTTGCCGACCGCCACCGAACCGATTCGGTCCTCCCATCGCATCAGCCGAGCGGCGTCGATGGTGGCGGACTGGATGGCCTGCATCGGGGTGGCGCCGTACCGGACCAGATACGCGAACTGACGCGCGTTGTCGCCATGCGGGTAGACGCCGCTGTCGGTGCCATAGCCGATCGGAACCCCGGCGGCCACGGCTTTTCGGAAACCGGCCCGCTGCGCCTCGGTCGTCTCGTCGTTCTTGCGAAGGGTCTCCTCCGGCCAACCATCCCGGCGCCCGATCTCCCGGATGTAATCGCCGTTGTAGATGTCGGCCACGAGCCAGGTGCCGCGCGCCTTCATCAGGGCGATCCCTTCGTCGTCGATGAGCGAGCCGTGTTCGATGGACCGCACGCCCGCACGAACGGCCGCCTTGATCCCCGCCGCGCCATGAGCGTGCGCGGTGACATAGCTCCCCCGCGTCGCGGCCTCCTCGACGGCCGCCCGGAGCGCCTCCTCGGAGAACTCCAGTTCTCCGACGGCGGTCCCGACGGTCAGCACCGCGCCGGTGGCGATGACCTTGATGAAATCCGCCCCGCCATCCAACAGGGCGCGGACCCGGCGCCGGACCTCCTCGGGCGTCCGGGCCACCCCGCGTCGGAACTCCTCCGGCGGCACCCGGCCGCCGGGCAGGCCGGTCACTTCGCCTCCGCCGCCCGGTCGGGTCAGATAGGCACCGGCCACCGCCATTCTCGGTCCGACGACGGTGCCGCCGTCGATCGCGTCGCGAAGCGTCACGTCGAGCAGGCCCCGATAGGTGCCCACGTCCCGTACGGTGGTGAACCCGGCCTCGAGGGTGCGTCGCGCGTTGGCCACACCGAGAAGAACGTCCTGCGGCGCGGAGGTTTCGAGCGGTGCCGTCGGGGACGCGCTCTGAATGTCGCCGATCAGGTGGGTGTGCAGATCGACCAAACCAGGCAGCAGGGTGGCGGCCCGGAGATCGACGGTCCGGGCGCCCGGCGGCAGCGGATCGGCCGCCGTCAGGATCGCCGCGATCCGCTCGCCCCGAACGACGATTCGCGGCTCGCGGATGACTTCACCCCGCTCGACATCGACGAGGGCGCCGGCGCGGATCACGATCAGGGAATCGACCGGGGCCCGGACGGCAAACCGGGGTTCGTACTCGCTGATCGAACACCCCGCCACGACAAGCACGGCCGCCAAGGCCACCGAGCGACCCGTCACGGCCGGCTTCGCTCGTCGAAGAACCGCCGCGCCTGTCGGAGGTCGGCCAGGACGGTTTCCTTCTCGGCGGGAGTGTTCCACCCCGGATGCGCCTCCACCTGGGGCTCGAGTTGATCGAGCCACCGGACGAAGTAGCGGGCATCGTCGGGCGAACGGATTGGCGCGCCGCCGACCGAAACGTAGATCGGACTGGTGGTGGCGAAAGGATAGAGGTCGAGCACCGGATGGCGCGATGACCGCGCAAACGCCCGGACAGTGAACCAGGCGCTCCGGTCGACCGGCAGCGAGACCCTGGCATCGGCCCGGGTTCGGTCGCCCTCCAGCTGCACCGAGAACGCGACCCGACCATTGCTCACGATCTGGAGTGAGTCGACCGCCACGATCGAGCGGAGCCAGACGGTTGCCTGGAGCGAGCCACCCCCAGCGGGAAGCTCGATCGACGATCCGACCTCGCGGCCACCGAGCGTAAATCCGACCAGGGGACCGTTGGTAACCATCGTCCGACCCGCCTTGATGGCGCCGAGCCAGCCGCGATAGTCGAGGGCACCGCTGCGAGCATAGACCCGACCGAGGCCGACCGGCCCGCGGAGCGAGGCAAAGTTGGCCATCGCGTCGGTTCCCGCCCCCGCCGGCATCCGGACGCCGGTGTTGAGCAGCCGATACCAGACTTCCGCCGTGGCA
>CADEGB010000042.1:8801-18995 GCA_902826755.1 uncultured Gemmatimonadota bacterium | reverse complement strand
GGTGAGGCGGCGGAGATCGGTCCCGTCGACATTAATGGTAAAGAGATACGAGAGGCCGCCGTCGAGTCCCGTAAAGACCAGTCGCTTGCCGTCCGGGCTGAAGGTCGGCGTGGTCACTCCGGAAAGGGGCAGGGTGATCCGCCGGATCTGCTTGTTGCGCTCCGGGTCGACCAGGACGATGTCGTCCTTACCGCTCCGCTTGGCCGCGAATGCCAGCATCTTCCCATCCTCGGACCATGCCGAAGACGACGAGATGTAGCGGAACGGCTCGTAGTTGCTTCCGTAGCTCGACTTGAGCAATCGACGGATCGGCTTGCCGGTGGTCCCGTCGGCGAGCCAGAGGTCGATGAAGAAGAAGTTCTTCTCGCTGAAGTAGGCAACCCGCGATCCGTCGGGAGAGAGGGCCGGGGCCAGGTGCCAGTTGCCCTCGGAGAGTTTCTCCGTCAGGAGGGGCTGGGAAACCGCCCGAGCTTTGACTCGGTTGCCGATTTCCGGGAGGTACTGACGAGTCACCGCGTCGCGCCACTGCTCGACCAGCTGCTCGAAGTTCATCCCAAGAACCCGGCGGAGGGCCAGATCGAGACCGCCACCCACGGCGTTCTTGGTGATCGCGCCGATGGCTTCGTCGCCCCATCGCTGTCCGATGTAGGTGATCAGCGCATGCCCGAACTGGTACGGGAAGACGGTGAGGAAGTCGCGGGCGGTGGGAAGTTTGGCCTCGAGCGCCCCGTCCCGGAGCCACATGGCCGTTTTCGAATCGACCGGTCCGAGCGAGAAGTACTCCGACATGCCCTCGCCGAACCAGAGTGGTGCGTTGGCGGAGATGATCCCCTGGATCCCGGCGCCGCCCCGGCCCCGCGACCAGATATCAAACTGGAACTGGTGGACCATCTCGTGGGCCAGCACGTGCTCGTTGTCGGCGTAGGAGCCGGACAACGGGAAGGTGTTGCGGTGCCGGAGGAAGTCCGTGAATCCGCCGGTTCCTTCGTCGACGTCGCCGCCGCCCAAGTTGGTCTGTTGGAAGTCGCTGTGCGACGCGTACAGAATGATCGGCTTCCGATCCTCGAATTCATGGTTAAGGACCCGGGAGAGCCGGGCATAGGAGCGTTCCGCCAGCCGCGCGATGTCCATCGCCGCTTCCCGCTCCTCGGGATAGTAGTACACGTCGAAATGCTCGGTCTGCACGATCCGGAAGTCGAAGCGGCCGTACTGGACCCGGTTGCGGCCGAAGTACTGGGCCGCCAGGGCCGACGGCAGCAGGATCGAGGCGACGAGGGCAAGGAGCAGGCGACGCATGGGTCAGGCCTTTCGTTCTGCCGCGGGCGCGTAGGCCACGGCGGGCGCGTCGTTCCAGAGGCGTTCGAGCTGATAGAACGCCCGGGCCTCCGGATGGAACACGTGGACGACGAAATCGACGAAATCGAGGAGGGCCCACCGACCGGTCTGGAGCCCCTCGACGTGGTGGGCGTGGATGCCCATCCGGCCGAGCCGGTCGAGGACCGCGTCGGCGATGCCGCGGACATGGGCGTCCGAGGTGCCGGAAGCCACCACGAAGAAATCGGCCGCGTCCGACAGCCCCCGGAGGTCGAGGGCCACCACGTCGCGCGCTTTCCGGTCGTCGGCCGCCTCGAGGGCCGCCGCGATCATCGGGGGGACGGGGGCGGCCTTGACCGCCGCCGTCCGGGTGGTCCGTTCAGCCTTCACTGGCATCCTCGATCTGGTAAAACACGGCCCACGCCCCGGCCCCGGCGTGGGTTCCGAGGACTCCGGTGGCCAAGGCCACGAAACAGTCCCGGGGTCGGTACGCTGCCACCAGCGCGGTCCGAATTCGCTCCGCCACCTCCGGGGCCTCCGCGTGCGCGATCCCGAACCGGAGCGCCTTGGGGCGGGGCGTAAGGGCGCGGTCGACGAGCTGAAGGACTCGGGTAACCAACGACTCCCGGCCCCGGACCCGGTCGACCGGGATGATCCGGCCGTCGCGGTCGAGGGACAGGATCGGTTTGACGTCGAGCATGCCGGCCAGCCAGGCCTTCCCCTTCGATACGCGGCCGGATCGCAAAAGGTTCTCATAAGTGTCGACTGTCAAGAACAGGCCGGATCGGGCCCGAATCCTCTCCAGTTCCGTGACAATCGCTTTTGCGTCCCACCCTGACTCCGCCAACTCCGCCGCCCGGAGGGCCAGCATCCCGACCCCGAGCGACGCCGATCGGCTGTCCACCAGCCGGACGGTGTCCAGATTGGCGGCCCGGATCGCCGCCTGTCCCGCCTGAAACGTACCCGAGAGACCGCTCGAGAGCAGAACCGCCACCACCTCGTCGGCCTCGGCGGTGGCCGACCGGAAGGCCCGGACGAAGTCGCCTGGGGTGGGCTGTGAGGTGGTTGGAAGCTGGCGGGAGGCGCGGAGGAGTCGGTAGAACTCGTCGGGCTTGAGGCCAAGGCGGTCCTGGTAGGTGGTGTCGCCGAAGGTGACCTGGAGCGGCACCATGGCGATCCGGTGCCGGTCGAGGATCCCATCCGCGAGGTCCGCGGACGAGTCGACCACGATCGCCACCGGCCGGCGGGCCCCGTGGGCCAGGGCCCGGTGCTGGGCCCGCATGTCGTCGGCCTTCCGGAAGGTCACCGAGCCCCACCGTTCCGCCAGCGCAAAGACCGCTTCAGGGGTGTCGGTGTGGACGTGGAGCTTGAGGATGTCGCCCACCTGGGCCACGACCACGGATCCGCCGAACTGATGGAGTGCCAGGCGGACCTCATTGGAGGTCGGCAGTTGCTCGCCCCGGATCAGGCACTCGGTGCAGAACTGGTAGTCGCGCTCGGCCGCCACGGCGAATTCGGCCGCGGCGCTCGCCTCCACGGGATGGCCGGTGGTGGGGGCCGCGGGAAGGATCGGGTCGCCGCGGATCAGGCGGACTACGCCTTCGAGCATCCGGACGAAGCCCTTGCCGCCGGCGTCCACGACCCCCGCCTCTCGGAGGACGGCCAGCAGGCTGGGGGTGCGGGCCAGCGCGGCCTCGCCCTCGGCCAGCATTCGGCGCATGAAGGCGGCGAAATCCCCGGTTTCGGCCGCCGCGCGCTCGGCGGCGTCGGCCGCGTCCCGGGCCACCGTCAGGATGGTGCCCTCGCGGGGCTCGTCGAGGGAGGCGTACAGGGCATCAGCGCCCCGACGGATGGCCTGGGCAATGGTGGGGGGATCCGCCACGGCCCGGGTTCCGATCGACTCGGCAAAGCCGAGGAGGAAATGGGCGAGCATCATCCCGGAATTGCCGCGGGCCCCGAGGACGGCGGCGCGGGCCGCCGTTTGGGCAGTCTCGCCTAACGGCGCGTCGCCGAGCGCCTGGAGGGCGTCGGCGACGGCACGGAGCGTCAGGCTGAAGTTGGTGCCGGTGTCGCCGTCTGGGACGGGAAAGACGTTGAGCCGGTTGATTTCGTCCCGACCCGCCTGAACCCAGTCGGCGGCCGCGTACATGGATCGGGCCAGTCGCGGCCCATCCACGTACGCGATTCCAATGCCCATCAGGTCAGGCCGGCTCGACGGTCACCTTGAACTCGGCGTGGACTTCGGGGTGAAGCCGGATCGCCACCGAGTGGAAGCCAAGCTGCTTGAGCGGATGCTCGAGCTCGATCCGCCGCTTGTCGATGGCGAATCCCGCCGTTTCGAGCGCCGACGCCAGGTCGGTGGTGGTGATCGAGCCGAACAGCTTGTCGCCTTCGCCCGCCTTGGCCTTGATGGTCAGGTGCACGGCGGCAAGTCGGGTGGCCAGGGCGGTGGCATCGGCCTTCTCGGCGGAGGCACGGACCAGCTTGGCCTTCTGCTCGTTCTCGATCCGCTTCTTGTTGCCCTCGCTCGCTTCGAAGGCCAAGCCGCGGGGAAGGAGGAAGTTGCGGGCATAGCCCGGCTTCACTCGAACCAAGGCGCCGGCCTTACCGAGGCCCTTCACGTCTTCACGGAGAATTACTTCCATCTGCATTGCCGCCTCCAGCATTCGGAACCGTCCGGTTCCGGAAGTCGAGCCACGTGTCGGCCACGCCGAGGGACACCAACGTCCCGAGAGCGATCGGCAAGGCCAGGAAGGAGAGCACCACCACCAGAATTTTGCCGGGGAACGGCCAGTTCCGCGCCGTGGTGGCGACGATGGCCGCGCCCCGGGCCGCGTAAATGCCGACCCAGACGACCAGCGCACTGCCGGCCACCCGGCCGACTAGATCACCGAGCGGAACCAGAACCAACCCCAGGGTAAAGATAGCACCCCAGATCAGGTGATCGTTGAACCGGAAGGCGCTCAACGGCCCCGGGGCGGGTCCGAGTGGCTGACCCGCGATCCGGTGATACCACCGCCAGGCCAGGACGAGGCCCGCCAGGCCCTGGAGGGCCAGCAGGCCAGGGAAGACCTGGGCCACGGCCGGTGCCGTGGTCAGGGCCCCGGTCCTTTGGTCGGCCGGTGAGCCGACCAGCCAGGCCTCGAGCGACCGTCGCAAGTCGGCGATGACGACGGTGTCGAGGTCGGTGATCGAAACCCCGTTGGCCGCGGACCAAGCCGTAACCCCCACAGCCGCGCCCGCCACGGCGATCAGGGCCCGTTCCAGCGTCGGTGCCCGCCAGGCGAGCGACAGGAGGGTGAACAGGGCACCCATCATCAGGGCGCTGGCGGTGATGACCCGGGCCGGCAGAGTTGCCTGGTCGAGGTCCAGCATCAGCCTCCCGGCCCCGGCCGTGGCCAGCGCGATCCAGAGCCACTCTCGAGCGGTCCGAGGGCGGGAGAAGACCAGGAGGAGAGCCAAGGGGATCAACAGAAAAAGTGGTGGCGCCAGGAACAGGAACGCCACCACCAGAACTGCGATGCCGAGCGGCGGGCGGCGTCCCGGAAGGGACGCCACCCCGGGGTCGGTCATCAGCCTGAATACCCCTTGATGTACGGCAGGAGCGCCAGATACCGCGCCCGCTTGATGGCCACCGCGATCTGCCGCTGGTGGCGGGCCGTCACGCCGCTCAGGCGGCGGGGGAGGATCTTGCCCCGCTCGGTCAGGAACCGGGAGAGCAGTTTCTCGTCTTTGTAATCGACAATTCGGATCCGCAGTTCGGCCAGCGGATCGCCTTTCTTGTGGCGGCTCATTCGTCGTCCTCCTCTTCGGCTTCCGGCGGCTTGACGGCGGCGTAGTTGGGCGGCGTCGGCGGCTCGTCGTTGAGCACCACCAAGTGCCGCAGCACCCCTTCGTCGAGCTTGATCGCGCGCTCGAACTCGGGGAGCAGCTTCATCTCGGTTTCGAAGTTGGCGACCACGTAATACCCCGTGTCGCGCTTCTTGATCGAGTACGCGAGGGTCCGGCGGCCCCAGTGGTTGAAGCGGGGAGCTTCGACACCGGGCGTCTGAACCAGCGCGTGAAAGGTGGAGAGTTTGGTGTTGATGGTCTCATCGTCCAGGGCAGGATCGAAGATGAAGACCACCTCGTACGGTCGGGCCATGCACACCTTCCTTTGGTCTGGTGGCGCCCCCGCCCTGGTGCGGGAGGGAGGGGGAGGATTGGTTTTTGTACAGCACGTAAACCTAGCGGTAACGGTGGCTTAGGTCAACCATTCCGGGTCTCGTTACATTGGGGACATGCGAATCGAATCGATCCAGACGGGCCAACCCCGGACCCTCGGTCGGGCCGACGCCGCCGACCCGCTCGACCGGACCTGGACCAGCGCGATCTGGAAGGAGCCGGTCGAGGGAAGGCTCTGGACCGGAACCGAGGGGCTGAGCGGGGACTGCCAGGTCAACCGGAAGTCCCACGGCGGTTCGGAGCGGGCGCTGCTGCTCTACTGCGCCGCGCATTACCCGAAATGGCGGGCGGAGTGGGGCTCGAAGGACCTGGGGCCCGGCGGGTTCGGCGAGAACCTGACTGTATCGGGCCTCGACGAAACGACCGTCTGCGTCGGCGACGTCTTCCAGGTCGGCGAACTGCGCCTGGAGGTTTCGGGGCCTCGGGAGCCCTGCCTCAACCTGATTCGCCGCCATCGACGCGGCGACCTGATGGATCGGATGGTCGCGACCGGCTGGAGCGGGTGGTACGTCCGGGTCCGGAACGAAGGGTGGCTCGAGAAGGGACTGCTGATCACGCTGCTCGACCGACCATACCCCCACTGGCCGATCGTCCGGGCCGCCGCGGTCAAACGGGAACGCGCCACCCGGCGGGAAGAGGCCGCCCTTCTTGCCACCTGTCCCGCCCTGTTGGCCGATTGGCGCGTTCGTCTGGCTGGGGCCGAATCGACGGCCGCTACACGTTAAAGCGAAACAGGAGTACGTCGCCATCGTGGACGACGTATTCCTTGCCTTCCGAACGGACCAGCCCTTGCTCCCGCGCTGGCTTCCACCCGCCGACTCGGACGAAGTCCTCGAAGGCCACCGTCTCCGCGCGGATGAATCCCCGCTCGAAGTCGGTGTGGATCACGGCCGCGGCCTGAGGCGCCCGGTCGCCGCGGTGGATGGTCCACGCCCGCACTTCCTTTTCCCCGGCCGTGAAGTAGCTCTGGAGTCCGAGGAGGTGATAGGCGGCTCGGGCCAACCGATCGAGTCCCGACTCGGTCAGGCCGAGGGAGTCGAGGAAGTCCCGGCGGTCTTCCGGCGCAAGTTCCGCCAGTTCCATCTCGACTTTGGCCGAGAACAGGACCACTTCCGCCTCTTCGGCTGCGGCGGAAATCGCGGCCTGGAGGGCCGCGACGTGGGCGTTGCCGGTGTTGAGATCGGCCTCGCCGACATTGGCGGCGTAGAGGACCGGTTTGGCGGTGAGGAAGTTGAACTGCCGGAACGTGGCCAGCTCCTCGGCCGTGGGGACCACGGTGCGAGCCGGCAGGCCGCGCGCGAGCGCGTCCTTGACCGCCTCGAGGAGTTTGGCCTCGAGCTTGGCCTGGGCGTCGCCGGAACGGGCGGCTCGCACCGCCTTGTCGAGGCGCTTTTCGACGCCCGCCAAATCGGCCAGCCCGAGCTCGAGGTTGATCACCTCCCGGTCCCGCACCGGGTCCACTGAACCCATCACGTGCTGGATGTCGTCATCCTCGAAGCAGCGGATGACGTGGACGATGGCGTCGACTTCCCGGATGTTGGCCAGGAACTGGTTGCCCAGGCCTTCGCCCTGGCTCGCGCCTTTGACCAGACCGGCAATGTCGACGAACTCGACCGTGGCAGGCAGAACCCGCTGTGGCTTGACGAATTCGGCGATCCGGCCGAGTCGGGGGTCGGGAACCTCAACGACCCCCGTGTTCGGCTCGATGGTCGCGAACGGGTAGTTGGCGACCAGCGCCTTGGCGGACGTCAGGGCGTTGAAGAGGGTCGATTTCCCGACGTTGGGGAGTCCGACGATGCCGAGTCGAAGCATGAGCAGCTCTGGAACGGGGGAGGAGCCGGGCCGGTGCCCGGCTCCCGTCCTTCAGCGGCAGACTAACGGGCGAGGCTGGCGAACCACGGGGCGAGCACCAGCGAGACCACGCTCATCAGTTTGATGAGGATGTTCATGGCCGGGCCGGAGGTGTCCTTGAACGGATCGCCGACGGTGTCGCCGACCACGGCCGCCTTGTGTGGGTCCGAGCCCTTGCCACCGTGGGCGCCGCCCTCGATGAACTTCTTGGCGTTGTCCCAAGCTCCGCCGGCGTTGGCCATGAAAAGGGCCATCATGACACCGGTGACCGTCGCACCGGCCAGCAATCCGCCGAGCGCCTTGGTGCCGAGGGTGGCCCCGACGATGACGGGAAGGAGGATCGCGGCCACGCCGGGCGCGATCATCTCTCGGAGCGCGGCCTTCGTGGAAATGTCGACGCAGCGAGCGCTGTCCGGCTTGACGCCGGGCTTACCCTCGAGCAGGCCAGGAATCTCCCGGAATTGACGGCGGACTTCCTCGACCATGCCCTGCGCCGCTCGACCGACCGCCGTCATCGTGGCGGCGCCGACGTAGAAGGGCATCACGCCGCCCACGAAGAGCCCGATGACGACCATTGGGTCGATCAGGTCGAGGCCGGTGAGACCGACCGCGGAAGTGTACGCGGCAAAGAGGGCGAGCGCGGTGAGGGCGGCGGACCCGATGGCAAAGCCCTTGCCGATGGCGGCCGTGGTATTGCCCAAGGCGTCGAGCCCGTCGGTGATCTTCCGGACGTCCTTGCCGAGATGACTCATCTCGGCGATGCCGCCCGCGTTGTCGGAGATCGGTCCGTAGGCGTCGACGGTCATGGTGACGCCGACCGTGGCGAGCATGCCGACAGCGGCAATCGAGATCCCGTACAAGCCAGCCGACTGGAACGAGACGTAGATCGCGCCGCAGATCAGCAATACCGGGATGATGCAGGACTGCATCCCGACGGCAAGGCCGGCGATGATGTTGGTGGCCGGACCAGTCTTGGACGCTTCGGCGATCCGTTCGACCGGCTTGGCCGAGGTGTAGTACTCGGTCACCAGTCCGATCGCGATCCCGGCCACCGTGCCCGCCACCACCGACCAGAACGGCCCGTAGGCGGGGAGCGCGGTCCCGGTCTCACTCGTCATCCCGAGGGGCATCATCCCGGTCAGCACGTAGGCGAAGACCAGGAACAAGCCGGCCGCGATGAAGGTGACGAGTCGGAGGGCGCTCGCCGGGTTGCCCCCGGCGAGGAGCCGCATGGTGAAGATGCCGACCAGCGAGGCGACCAGACCGGCCGCGGTGTAGGCGACGGGGAGGAGCATCGCCGTCATCCGATTTCCGTCGGAAATCAGGGTCGAGGTGGCGGCGAGCGCCACGGTAGCGATGATGGCACCCACGTAGCTCTCGAAGATGTCGGCGCCGAGGCCGGCGACGTCACCAACGTTGTCGCCCACGTTGTCGGCGATGGTGGCCGGATTCCGCGGGTCGTCCTCGGGGATCCCGGCTTCGACCTTGCCGACCAGGTCCGCGCCGACGTCCGCGGCTTTGGTGTAGATGCCGCCGCCCACTCGGGCAAAGAGGGCGATCGACGAAGCGCCCATTGCGAAGCCCGAGATGATCTCGGAGAACAGCTTGGCGTTGCTGGTCGCTTCCTCAGCGCCGACGAACCGGAAGACGATGGCGATGCCGGCCAGGCCGAGCGACGCCACCGCGAGGCCCATGACGGCGCCCCCGTTGAACGCCGTCCGAAGCGCCGGCGCCTGGCCCCCCGAGCGGGCCGCCTCGGCGGTCCGGACGTTGGCCTTGGTGGCGCCCTGCATCCCGATCCAGCCGCTGGCGATCGAGCAGAGTCCGCCGAAGATGTAGGCGATCCCGGTCTTGGCGTCGATGGCCCAGGCCAGCAGTAACGCGACGACGCCGAGAAACGGAAGCAGGATCCGGTACTCGGCCTTGAGGAAGGCCATCGCCCCGATGTGGATCTGCTCGGCGAGGTCCTTCATGACGGCGGTGCCGTCGGGTTGGCGTTTGATCCCCGTGTAGGTGAGGAACACCGCCACCAGCCCGACGAGGCCGATACCGAGGGCATACAGAGTGAGGTTGGCTTCCATGGCGTGCTTCGCTGGTTCGAGGGTCTGAAACGTCAGGATTCGGTCGGTCTAGGATTCCGATTGTGGCGATTCATGGCGGTTTCGATGCCGTCGGTGACCCAGCATTCGACCGCGTCAGCCATCGGGTCGAGCAACTCGGTGATGGCCCGGGCTTCATCCGCCTCGAATCGTTCGAGTACGAAATCGGCCATGTCGTCATACTCCGGCGGGAGCGGCCCAACCCCGATCCGGAGCCGGGCGTACTCCTGGCTCCGCAAGGCTCCCTCGATGCTCTTCAGGCCGTTGTGGCCCCCGGCCGATCCTTTGCCCCGGATCCGGAACCGGCCGACCGGCAAGGCCACCTCGTCGACGAGCACCAGGAGGTCCGCGGTTGGATCGAAACCGGGCTCGGCCCGGAGCGGTGATACCGCCGCACCGCTTCGGTTCATGTACGTATGCGGCTTGATCAGTTGAACGGCTCGCCCGCGCACCGACCCTCGGACGAGCCGCGTCGGCCCCTCGCGGCGGAAGGGGCCGAGGCCCCACCGCGCCGCGAGATGATCCGCCAGGATGAACCCGGCGTTGTGACGCGTTCCCTCATACTCCGGGCCGGGGTTCCCCAGGCCCATGATGGTCCGCAGGGCCTAGTCCTTCTTCTCGCCCTCTTCCTCATCCGTCGGCTTCGGCTTCCGGATGAGTTCGGGCTCGGTCGGGGCGGTACCTTCCGCGCCCGCGGCCGGGGTGG
>CADEGB010000042.1:0-8791 GCA_902826755.1 uncultured Gemmatimonadota bacterium | reverse complement strand
CCGCGCCATTGGTGAGAACCTCGCCGCCGGCAAAGGTCAGGTCGCTGACGTGGATCGACTGCCCGAGGCCCAAGTCGGTCACGTCGACCTCGATCCACTCGGGGATGTCGGCCGGGAGCACCCGGACCTGGAGATCGTGAATGACCGCCTCGAAGACGCCGCCGCTGTTCCGGACACCCTCGGCCGTGCCGACGAACTTGACCGGGACCTGGACGGCGATCTTCTCGTCCGCGTGGACCTCGTACAGGTCGACGTGGAGGATGTCGATGGGGCGGATCGGGTTCCGCTGGATTTCGCGGATCAGGGCCTTGATCGGCTCCCGGTCGGCCACGGTGACGTCGAGCAGCGTGGTGCCGGCTCGAACCTTGGTCAGCAGCCGCTCGAGCGCGAGCGCGTCGAGTTCGAGGGCTTCGGGGTTGCGACCCCGTCCGTAAACCACCGCCGGGACCTTGCCCTGACGCCGGAGGGAGCGGGCCACGCCTTTACCGGAGGCGGTGCGGGGAGATGCGTGAAGGGCTGCCTTGGCCATAAAATCGTCCTTGCCTGAATCAATCGAACAGCGAGCTGACGGACTGGTCGCTGTGCGTGTAGCCGATCGCCTTCGCGAGGAGTCCCGCGATCGAGAGGACTTTGAGTTTGTCGAACCGTTTCGATTCCGGAATGCCGATCGAGTTGGTGACGGTGACTTCCTTGATCGGTGCCGCCGACAGCCGCTCGACCGCCGGCCCGCTCAGCAGGGCGTGGGTGGCGCAGATGTAGATGTCGCGGGCGCCGAGCCGGGTGAGGGCGATGGCGGCTTCGGCCATCGTCCCGCCGGTGTCGATCATGTCGTCGGGGATGAGGCAGTCCTTGCCCTCGACATCGCCGACGACGTTGACGACTTCCGCCACGTTGGCGGCCGTCCGTCGCTTGTCGATGATGGCCAGCGACGCGTTCAGCCGCTTGGCAAAGCCGCGCGCCATCTTGGCGCCGCCCGCGTCCGAGGCCACCACCACCAGGTCCTTGAGGTCCTTCTGGCGGTAGTGGTTGGTGAAGACGGGCGCGGCGTAGAGGTGGTCGACCGGGAGATCGAAAAATCCCTGCATCTGGTGCTGATGGAAGTCGATGGCGAGGACCCGATCGGCCCCGGCCGTCGACACCATGTTGGCCATCAGCTTGGCGCTGATGGCCACGCGGGGCTGATCCTTGCGGTCCTGTCGGGCGTATCCGAAGTAGGGAATGACCGCGGTGATCCGGGCGGCACTGGCCCGGCGCGCGGCATCCATCAACAGGAGCAGTTCGAGGAGATTGTCGCCGGGGGGATTCGTCGGCTGAATGATGTAGACGTCGCGGCCCCGGACGTTTTCGTCGATCTTGACGAAGATCTCGCCGTCGGCAAACCGGCGAATGGTGGCCTTGCAAAGCGGCTGGTCGAGCTCCCCGCCAACCTCTTCGGCGAGGGGGCGGTTGCCAGTGCCCGAGATCAGCATCATCGGGCTCAGGACCTGAGACTGGTTCGACAGGGCCATAGCCCCTAAGTCTAACTCCCAATGCCGCTTAGGGCAACCTCACCCAGCCGGCCGCCCCGGCTGGATCGCCCCGCGGGGCCCTCGTTCATGTCTGGTCGATTGGCCCGGGAGGAATCGAACCTCCGTTAGAAGCTCCAAAGGCTCCTGTCTTACCGTTAGACGACGGGCCAGCGCCATCAAATTAGAAGACTGGCTCGGACCCGGTAGTGCCGAACCCGAGTCGAGCCGTTCAGGCCCCGAGCCAGGCGACCCCGTCCTGTCCGCACAGCGTGCCCCAGGCCGCTTCGTCCAAGGGCCAGCTTTCACGGCTGGCTGCCAGGGCCGACTCGAACGAGTCGCTGCCCCAAAACGCCCGTTCCACCCCCCAACGCCGGATCAGTTCGGCAAACCGCTGCCGAATGGCGGGTGACGCCGACGCCGACAGCACGGCCGCCGTGTCGATCCACACGCGGCTCCCGAGCGGCGTGCCGGGCTGACACGAGGTCGCCAGCTGGTCGAGACATCGCTGGGCTGTCCCGCCGAAACCGCCGGCTCCGGCCGCGTGGGCCACGCAGATCCGCAAGGTGGGCAGCGGCTCGATGACCTCCCGCACCAGACGCTCGGTGTCCTCGGGACCATACCCTTTGACGGCGCCGACGAAGGCGTGGATCAAGACCGGAAGGTTCCGCGTGGCGGCGTGGGCCACGACGCGCCGAAGCTGGGCCAGCGGCTCGGCCTCCCGGGTGTCGACCAACGAATTCCAGAGATGGAGCTTGAGACCCCGCATCCCGAGGTGGTCAACCGCCCGGTCGATCTCGGCCACGGCGTAGTCGCGTTTCGGGTTGACGCTCAGGAACGGAATCAACCGGTTGGGATCGCGGCGACATTCGCGGGCCGCGAAGTCGTTCTCGGCCTCGACGTCCCGCCGTTCCTGATCGACGGGCACCTCCCGCGGCAGCGCGTCCGTGGCCATCATGTAGGCGGTCGAGTGCACGGCCGCCCGCTGGATGCCCGCCGCATCCATCCGGCGGAGCAGTTCTCCCGCATCGAGCGGCTGGAGGGAGCGCCGTTTGGAAAGCCGCTCGGCCAGATCCGCGACGCTGGCGCTCATCACGTGCGCGTGGGCGTCCAGGCGCGGAGCGCCCGCTGGCACGCCGACCGCTCCGGCGGGCCGGACGGTCCGGGCCATCGGGCTGCTGGCGATAAGGGCGGCCGAACACGACAGAAAATGGCGTCGTTCCATCGGAGAGACCCGGGTGGGCGGTGGCTAGGCCGTCTCGGCGGCGATGGTCCGACCGTGCTTCTTGCCAAGCATCATCTGGGCGTCGTCCCGTTCTCGGCTGGTGCGATATCCCGCCACCAGGGTGGAACCCGAACCCGACATCCGGCAGAGCATCGGACCGGTGCGGGCGAGGGCCTCGAAGCACTCCCTGATCCGGGGCTCCCGCGCAAAGACGGCCGACTCGAAGTCGTTGCCGGCCATCCGGGCGACGTCACTCCAACTCGCTAACGCCGTCTGATCGAGCAGCAGCGCCCCTCGGGGCGTCGCGGTCGCTCGGGCCTGATCGACCCAGCCATAGGCCTCGGCGGTGCGGACCCCGACCGGCGGGACGAGCAGCAGAAGCGGCAAGGGGGGCAGTGGCGGGAGGGCAAACAGGCGGTCGCCGTGGGCCCAACCAAGGGCGCGGGACGCACCGGTCAACAGAAACGGCACGTCGGCGCCCAGTCGGCTGGCAAGGTGGAGCAGTTCCGCGCGGGGGATTGGACTCCCGGCCAGCTGATTGGTCAACTCGAGCGCCGCGGCCGCGTCGGCGGAACCCCCGCCGAGGCCGGCCGCCACCGGAATCCGTTTGGTGAGCGCCAGCGCGACTCCGAACCGTCGACCCGTGGCGTCGAGCACCACCCGGGCGGCTCGGACCGCGAGGTTTTCCTCCGGAGGTCCGAGGTCAGGGCCGTCGACCGAGAGCGAGACCTGCCCGGGCTGATCGGAGCGGGTGACCCTCAATTCGTCGGCGAGCGAGATCCGCTGGAACAGCGTCTCGATGCCGTGATACCCGTTCTTTTCGACGGCGAGGACCCGGAGAAACACGTTGATCTTGGCCCGCGCGGGGGCGCTCAGTTCCACAGCGGTCATACCGGTCGCCTCAGGCGGGGCGGGTCGTTTCCTGGGCCGATCGGAGACTCATCCCGGTCCGGAGGAGCGAGAAGAGACCCAACGCCGTGATTGGAATGAAGGTGGTGAAGTGATAGGTCAGGGCAAAGGCCACGGCTCTGGCCGGGTCGACCCCGAACAGACTGAGCACCGCCTTGATGGCCCCTTCGAAGACCCCGACATATCCGGGGCTCGACGGCGCGGCGATGCCGAGAATGAGGATGCTCTGTTGGAGGAGAGCACCGCCGAACCCGACCGCGATATCGAACGCTCGATACCCGAGATAGAACGAGGCCGCGTTGAAGGTCCACAGGCCCAGCGACCAGGCCAGCACGGCCGCGATCTTCCCGGGCGAGGCCAGCGCGCCGAGACCGCTGCGGATCCCGTCGTAGAACACGACGAGGCGGTCGGCGAGCCCACGAGCCGGCACCAGCGCCCGGACCACGCCATGGGCAAACCGCGGCAGGGCGAGCGCCACCCCGCAAACCAACAGCAGGGCCCCGAGGACGAGCGCCGCGCGGGTGCCGACCGCGGCCACCTGAACGCCGGCGATTTCCGTCGACGCGGGAATGCCGGCCGTCATCAGGCCGACGAAGAGCAGGATCACGATCGCCACGCCGTCGAACAGACGCTCGACCACCAGGGACGAGAGGGCGCTCGACACTCGGACCGGCGCGAGCCGATTGATGGCGAAGGCCCGGAGCACCTCCCCGGCGCGAAAGGGCAGGAGGTTGTTGGCCATGAAGCCGACGGCGATCGCGTGCCACAGTGGCGCGTGGTCGAGCGGGCGGCCGTGGTCGTCGCGGAGAATGAGGCGCCAGCGAAAAATCCGGAGGACGAAACTCGTCGTCGCGATCGTGATGGCGAGGAGGAGGACGCCCGGATGGGCGTTCCGGGCCTGGGCGATGACCTCGGGGAACGACACGTCCTTGAGCACCCAAACCAACAGCGCCACGGACACGGCGGCCCCGAGGAGGCCGGCCACGATCCTATTCTTCAAGGGCGAGCGGCACGAGGTCGATCAACTCGCTGACGAGCGGCTCGATCTCCTGAAAGGAACGGTGGGCCCTGAGTCGGTCGGAGAGTTCGAGCCGCACCTGATCGGCCCGTTCGAGCGCGCGGCGGCCGCGAAGGAGCAGGGTGTCGATCGGAACGACATCCGCATCGACCGGCGGGATCGGGGGAAGTCCCGACACCGGGGGCAGCCGGGTCTCGGCGGCGGGAGCCTCCGGGGCGCGTGGAACCGAAGCGGTGCGGAGCCGGTGGTACGTCGCAAAGCTCCGCTCGAACGACGACCAGGGCCCGGGCGCCAGGCTCTCGATCGGGACTGGCTCGGGTTCCGGGTCGGGGGCGAGTGACTCGATCGGGACGACGTCGGCGTCTGAGCCCAACGGTTCCGCCGCGGCGCTGGCCGCCGGGACGAGTGGGGTCGACTGGGGCGGGCCTCCCAGTCGACCCAGCGCTTCGGCCAGCGCCGCCAGGTCATTGCCCAGGAAAACGGCGTTTTTTGCTTCCGCCGATCGGGCCAGCTGCCCGGCGGCGTCCCGGAGGATCGCGGCAAACTCGACTGGGGCTCGTCCGGCTCGCCCCTGGCCGATCGCGACCGCAACGCCCTGCAGGAGCCCGGCCAAGTGGGGGCGTTCCCGCGGCGCTGCCAGGGTCAGGGGCCGCAGTTGAACGAGCAGGCCGTACAGGTACAGCGTACGCCCGGTGGCGCTCGTCGGGGTTCCGACCTGTTCGGCCGCCTGCCGGAACCGATCGGCCAAGCTGACCAACTCGATCATCACGTCGGGCGCGGGGTCTCCACCGATGGCGCGGCCGGCGGTGACGATGGGCTTCGGATCCCCAGGGGCGAACAGCGTCGCGATATCGACGACATCGTCTTCGCGTCCAAACGACTCGAGCAGGCTCACCGCGCCGAGAACCACCTCCGGCGTGTCCGACCCAGCCTTGCGCTGGTCGGCGATCTCCCGGGCCAAACGGGTGACGGCAGCCGCGGCGCGGCGGAGCGCCTGGGGTCCGTCGGGTGGGGCGGCTTGGTCGCGGAGCGAACGGATGGTCAGTTCGATGGCGTCGAGGAACTCCGGCAGGGGCGAGAGGTTGGGCAGACTCGCGAGACCGCGGAGCGGCTGGAGGCGGGCGAGTACGACCTCCGCGGCGTCGCCGGACTGCCCGAGTTCGAGCGACTGCGCCGCGTGCTCGAGCGTGCCGGCGATCAACGCGCCTTCTCGGCCGATGAACGTGCGGACGCTCGGCTGGACTTCGTCGGTTTCGGCTGGGCGGGCTGGAGGCCTCGAGTCAGAAGCCTCCCGTCCGGTGGCGAGCCGGCGGGCCAAGGCCGTGGCGGCGGCGCCATCCTGGTCCGACCAGGTGGCGGCGTTGCGGGTCAGGCGCTGGAACTCCTCGACCGCGGAGGCCACGATCTCGACGTCCGCTGGCCCCCAGGTCTCGGGCCGCTCGCGGTGACCCTTGGCTACCTGCTCGAGCGCGGCGGCGGCCTGGGCGTAGGGCGGAAGTCCGGCCATCAGGGCCGCGCCCCGGAGGGCGCGGGGCAGGCGAACGAGTTCATCTGGATTGGGGGTGCCGGGACGGCCAATGATAATGGCCACCCGCTCGAGGTAGTCGGACGCCTCGAGTGCGAAGAACTGCAGTCGACCGGACGGGACGCCCATGCTGAAGAGTAGGGGTCTGACCGCGTCTGGGTCAACGCGCCCGGCGGGCCGCCTGGACGATCCGCCTCATTTCGGAGACGGCCCCATACATCCCGATGATGACGGCCCGGCTCACGATGCTGTGGCCGATGTTGAGTTCCTCGATCTCGGGGATTTCGGCGACCGGGGCGACGTTGTCATAGGTGAGGCCATGGCCGGCGTGGACCGCGAGGCCGAGCCCAGCGGCATGGGCGGCTGCACGCCCGAGGTCGTCGAGTGCAGTGCGAGACGAGCGCCAGGTGTGGGCGTAGCGGCCGGTGTGCAGTTCGATGGCCGGGACGCCGAGCGCGTGGGCCCGATCGATGGTGGGGAGGTCGGGGTCGATGAAGAGGCTGACCCGGGAGCCGACGGTGGCCAGTCTGGCAATGACTTCTCGAAGCCGGCCGGTGTCCCGGGCGAGATCAAGCCCGCCTTCGGTGGTGACCTCCTCACGTCGTTCGGGCACCAGGGTTACCTGGAACGGCTCGAGGGCGGCCACGAGGTCGACCACGTCGGGCGCAAGGGCGAGCTCGCAATTGAGGACGGTGGTGACGGCGGTGGCCAGGCGCTCGACATCGCGATCCTGGATATGGCGTCGATCCTCGCGGAGGTGGACCGTGATCCCGTTGGCGCCGGCGGCCTCGGCCTGCCGGGCTGCCTCGATGGGATCGGGTTCGTCGGTCTTCCGGGCTTCCCGGATCGTGGCGACGTGATCGATGTTGATGTAGAGCCTCAATGGCCGCATTGCTCAGCGCCTCCGGGTCGGTTTACTTTCGCGCCAGCAGGTATCTCGGGAGGTACACGCGTGAAGACTCGGCTCGTCCTCGGCGCCCTGGCGCTCGCCGCCTGTTCCACCAAAGTGCAGTCAGTGGATGTCGTACCCGCCGCGGCGCCCGCCGCGGTGGCAACCGCATTCATGCAGGCGGTGGCCGACAGCAACCTGGCCCAGATGGGCGAGCTGTGGGGCGGATCGAAAGGGCCGGCCGCCACGACGGGCCAGCCTTCGAACTGGCTCCAACGGTTGGCCGTCATCCACGCGTATCTCAAGGGGGGCACGGCGAAGGTCCTCGGCGACATGCCGGGCGCGGCCAAGGACGACCGGCGCCTGCTGACGGTCGAGTTGACGCGGCAGGGGTGCGTCAAGCAGATCCCCTTCACGATGGTCCTGACCAAACAGGGCGCCTGGTTGGTGAACGCGATCGACCTGAACGCCGCCGGGGTGCCGGGGCGGCCCTGCGAGAAGAGCACGCCGGGAACTTCGGGCATCTGAGCGGGCTTATTCGGATAGCTCGACCAGGATGCCGGTGGTCGATTTTGGGTGAATGAAGGCAATCCGCCGCCCGCCGGCTCCGACCCTGGGGGCCTCGTCGATCAGGCGGTAGCCGGCGGCTCGGCAGCGGTCGAGCGCCCGATCGAGGTCGGCCACCCGGTAGCAGACGTGATGAATGCCGGGACCCCGCTTGGCCAGGAACTTGGCAATCGGGCCGTCCGGGGAGAGCGGCTGGAGGAGTTCGACGTCGGACTCCCCGAAGGGCAGGGACACGATGGTGGCGCCGTCCCGCACCTCGGGCCCGTGATGGGGCGTCAGGCCGAGGACGTCGCGGTAGAACGCAAGGCTGGCCTCGATGTCCTCGACGGCCAGTCCGATGTGGGCGATTCGAGCGTCGGGCAACACGGAACCTCCGAGCGGTGCATCGTGAACGCGGTGCCAAAACTAACAGGATCGAGGAACGAGGACTGCGATGAGCGAGATGATCACCCATGTCACCGACGACACGTTCGCCGGCAGCGTGGAGCAAGCGAAGGGGCTGGTGCTGGTGGATTTCTGGGCGGAATGGTGCGGCCCCTGCCGGGCCATCGCCCCGATTCTCGAGGATCTGGCCAAATCGAACGAGGGCAAGGTCCAGATAGCCAAGCTGGACGTCGACGCCAATCAGCGGACCTCGATGCGGTTCAACGTCCGGTCGATCCCAACCCTCCTGTTCTTCAAGGACGGGCGTCACGTCGACACCGTCGTCGGCCTGGTTCAGAAGGCGGTCCTGCAGGAGCGGATCAACAAGCACGTCGCCCACGCCGCCTGAGGCGGTTCCAGATCATTGAGCGGTCCGTCGGGCCTCGCAGGCGGCTGGCCGCTCGAGGCCCGACGGCGTTTCGCTGATGCCGGGCACCCTGTACGTCGTTGCCACCCCGATCGGCAATCTCGGGGACCTGTCGCCCCGGGCGGCGGACGTCCTTCGGGGCGTGGCCGTCGTCGCCGCCGAGGACACCCGGGAAACCCGGAAGCTGACCGATCGCGTCGGCTCCGGGGCCCGCCTCATCAGTTGGCACGCCCATTCCACTCCCGGCCGGTTGGAGGAGATTCTGGCCGTGCTGGCCGGCGGCCAGGACGTGGCCTTGGCCACCGACGCCGGGACCCCCGGCGTGAGCGACCCCGGGCCATCGCTGGTGGCCCGGGCCAGGGG
>CADEGB010000041.1 GCA_902826755.1 uncultured Gemmatimonadota bacterium | reverse complement strand
CGGGGGCCGGGGGCGCCCCTTCGGACCGTTGCGCAAGCAGCCGTTCGCTGAAATCGAGCCGTTCTTCGGTATCGGCCAACCGCTGCTGAACCTGCTCAAGCTGACCTCGAATGTCCTCGAGCTCGGCGAGCACTTCAGCATCCGGCAGGCCACCCTTGCCCTGGATCCGGCGCGCCAGCGCCTGACCGACCGGCCCCTGGAACATCCGCGTCAACGCCCATCCGACGGCGACGATGGACACCAGCCCAGTGAACATTCCGGCAAGGGGCACGATAACGTTGGGGTCCATCCTGCTCCCTTCTAATCTCTTGATTTCGCGCAGTTTAGCTAGCTCGAACGGGCTCGAACCCCGACCCGGATCCCGGATGTGTTCGCCTACGTTTCAATGTTGCAGAATGTTTCATTTGGTGCAACGTCAAAGGAGAGAAACGCCCTCGATCCGGGCCAGCGCCAGGGAGACCTCCCCGTCCGGGTCGTCCGCCGGACGGAGGAACACCTCCGTGGCGCCGCGGGCCGCGTCCACGCTGGTCGGAATGCCGATCAGCGCGTGTCCATCCGTCGTGGTGATCCGCACCGGGCGGTCGTTGCCGGCCGCGAATCCGAGGATTTCGATGATGGCCTGGTAGTCCAGTGGTCCCGCCCGGGATGGGTATCAGGAAGAGAATAGCGTCGGGGCCGCGGCCGGCGCGAGCGTCAGGGCTATCCGGGGGGCAGCCGCTGGGTTCGGAGGTCCCCGAAGACCATTTCGGATCGGATCTCGCCATCGACGGCGGCGAGGAGGCGTTCGAGTTCGGCCTGGCTCTGCGTGAGGGCCGAGCGGTAGAGCCACCGATACCACCCGAGCGACCCGGCTCCGAACAGCGCCGCGCCCGCCGCGGCCGGCGCGGCCGCCACCGCCAGTCCCAAAGCAAGCGGGCCGATGCCGATCGCGGCGGCGATGCCGCCGCCGACCACCGCCATCGTGGCCGCAATCCCCCGATCGACCTTCCAGTTCTTCCGCAGCCCTGACCGGAGGTCACCCTGGATCGCGACTTCCGTGGTCGAGCGAGACCCATCGACCGCCCGGATACGGACCGTTACCCGATCGACTTCGATCGAGGTCATCCGATACGAGAACATCGAGATGCCCTGCCCGCCCACCACCGTGCCCGCGCGGAGCATCGGGACCTCGAACACCATCACCCCACCGTCGAGTGGGTGGCCCCCGACGGTGTCTTGCAGCTTGAGGGCGTACGGCTGGGCCGGAAACACCTTGCCGATCGCGTCCAGGACCCGCCGCGGCGGCGCCGGGAAGGTCCGTTGGACCGTGATGCTCCGGGCCGAAGTGCCGAGCATGGTCGTCCAGGTCCGCTCCTCGCCTTCGGCGGTGGGCTGGGTGGCCACCGCGCCGCCGGGGGTCCGCTCGGCCATTGCCAGCGCCACGAACTCGGCCCCGATCCCGGCTTCCTCGGCCGCCGTGCGGATCTCGGCCACCCGATAGCCACCACTCGAGTGGTCGGCTTCGAGCGGCAACGCCGCGGTATCGGAGCGGCGGCGAATCCGCGTGGCCGCGTCGATCTGGAGTTCGGCGGCCCGCCGCCAGATCGCCCGCGCGTCCGCTTCGGAGAGGGCGACGGAGCCCTCGGAGGGTGGCGGGTGATCCTCGAGGGCGGCAGCGAGCGCCGCGGCCAACGCTTCGCCGGTTGGAAACCGTTCCGCGGGATCCTTGGCGAGGCAGCGATCGATCACCGCGGCCAACGCGAGGGGAACCTCCGGCGCGACGGATCGGAGCGGCGTCGGCGGCGTGACCGCGTGCTGCACCAACACCGCCGACGCCTGGGCGGCGTCGAAGGGGAGCCGACCGGCCAGGCATTCAAAGCCGACGACTCCAAGCGCGTAGAGATCGCTGCGGCCATCGACCGGGCCACCGGCGATCTGTTCCGGGCTCATGTAGTGGACCGAGCCGAGAACCTGGCCATCCTCCGTGAGCCGCGTGGCCCGGAGGTCCCGCGCGATCCCGAAGTCGGTGACGACGACTCGGCCGGTCGCCTTTTCGATCATCAGGTTTTCCGGCTTGACGTCGCGATGGATGACGCCGCGAGCGTGGGCGTACGCCAGCGCCCAGGCCACCTCGCGGAGCAGGCGAACGGCTTCGGCCGGCGCAATGCTGCCGAGCCGGGCCAGCCGTTCCGCGAGCGACTCGCCGTCGACGAACCCCATCGCGAAGAAGGCGAACCCGTCAATCTGATCGGCCCGATACACCGGCACGATGTTGGGATGGGAGAGTTGCGCCGCGGTTCGAGCTTCGCGGAGGAAGCGGTCCCGGAGGCCTTCGTTGGAGGCACCGGCCGGCGGGAGCACCTTGAGCGCCACCAGGCGGTCGAGTTTGAGGTCCCGGGCCAGGTGGACGATGCCCATGCCCCCGCGTCCGAGTTCCCGGATCAGGTCATAGTCGTCGGCCACCAGCCGCGCGAAGTCGCTCATGATGGACGATAACCGGGTTTCGGACGTTGGTGTAACGCCCGAATCAGGCGAGGACCCGCCGGAGGAAGGCGCCGGTGTGGCTGGCCGCGACTTTGGCCACCGCCTCCGGCGTTCCGGCGGCGACCACCGAACCGCCTTTGGCACCGCCCTCCGGACCGAGGTCGACGATCCAATCGGCGGTCTTGATGACGTCGAGGTTGTGCTCGATGACGAGCACGCTGTTGCCCTTCTCCACCAGGCGATGGAGCACGTCGAGCAGGAGCCTGACGTCCTCGAAATGGAGGCCAGTGGTCGGCTCGTCGAGGATATAGAGCGTTCGGCCGGTGTCCCGTTTGGAGAGTTCGGTGGCCAGCTTGACCCGCTGCGCCTCGCCACCGGAGAGCGTCGTGGCGGACTGCCCGAGGTGGAGGTAGCCGAGGCCGACGTCGTTGAGGAGTTCGAGCTTTTCCTTGATCCGTCCCTGGGCGGAAAAGAACTCGAGGCCGTCGGACACGGTCAGCTCGAGGACATCGGCAATACTCCGTCCCTTGTACCGCACCTCGAGGGTTTCCCGATTGTAGCGTTTGCCCTTGCAGACCTCGCAGGGAACGTACACGTCGGGAAGGAAGTGCATCTCGATCTTGACCAAGCCATCGCCCTCGCAGGATTCGCAGCGGCCGCCCTTGACGTTGAAGGAGAACCGACCGGGGCCGTAGCCGCGCATTTTCGCTTCCGGCAACTGGGCAAAGAGTTCCCGGATCGGGGTGAAGAGGCCGGTGTAGGTGGCCGGGTTGGAACGGGGCGTCCGGCCGATCGGGCTCTGGTCGATGTCGATGACCTTGTCGAGATGCGCGAGGCCTTCGATGGCCTTGTGGGCGCCCGGGACTACCTTGGCGCGATAGAAATGGCGCGCCAGCGAGTGGTACAGGATGTCGGTAATGAGCGTGGACTTCCCCGACCCTGACACGCCGGTGACCGCCACGAAAACCCCGAGCGGGAATTCGACGGTGAGGTTGCGGAGATTATTGGCCTTGGCGCCGATCACGGTGAGGGACCGTTTCCGGTCCACCGGCCGCCGCCGGGCGGGCACCGGGATCCGGAGTTCGCCCCGGAGGTAGCGGCCGGTGAGCGAGTCGGGATGAGCCAGCACCTCGGCGACGGGGCCTTGGGCGACGACTTCGCCACCGAACCGGCCGGCCCGGGGGCCGAGATCGATGAGATAGTCGGCCGCGCGGATGGTGTCCTCGTCGTGTTCGACGACCAGGACCGTGTTCCCGAGGTCGCGGAGTTCCTTGAGGGTCCGGAGCAGGCGTTCGTTGTCGCGCTGGTGGAGACCGATGCTCGGTTCGTCGAGAATGTAGAGGACGCCGACCAGCCGGGACCCGATCTGGGTGGCCAGCCGGATCCGCTGCGACTCGCCGCCGGACAGCGAACCCGCTGCCCGTCCGAGGGTCAGGTACTCGAGGCCGACGTCCCGGAGGAACGAGAGCCGATCGTGGATTTCCTTGAGGATCGGGCCGCCGACCTCGGGATCGACCGCACCGGGTTTTCCGCGGACGACCGAAATCCCGTCGAAAAACGCGAGCGCGTCGTCGACCGAGAGATCCACCACCGATCCGATGCTTTGCCCGTTGACGAGAACCGAGAGGCTCTCCGCCTTGAGCCGGCGTCCCGCACAGGTCCGGCAGGGCATCTCGACCATGAACTCGCCGAGTTGGGTGCGGATCGCGTCGCTCTGGGTTTCGTAGAACCGGCGTTCGACGTTCTTGAGGATCCCCTCCCACTGGGACTCGTATTCGCCTTTGAACTTGGGTCCATCGAGCTGGAACTTGAACGTCTTGCCGGTGGCACCCCGGAGCAGCATCTCCTTGACGCCCGCGGCCAGCGATTTCCACGGCGCGTTGAGGTCGAACTTGTAGGTCTTGGCGAGGGTCGGCAACACGACCTTGCGGAGATACCCGCTTGGCTCGCCCCAGGGGAGGACCACGCCTTCGAGAATCGAGATGCTGGGGTCGCCAAGGACCAGTTCAGGCACGGCCTCACGCCGGGTTCCGAGGCCGTGGCAATCCGGGCAGACCCCGAACGGCGAATTGAACGAGAACTGGCGCGGCTCGAGTTCGGGCAGTGACAGCCCGCACTTGGGGCAGGCGAACCGCTCGGAGAACAGGACCGATCGGCCGCCGCCTTCATGGCGGACGACCTCGACGGTGCCTTCGGCCACCTTGAGCGCGGTTTCGATCGAGTCCGCGAGCCGGGTTCGATCGGCGGGGCGCACCACCAGCCGATCGACGACGACCGCGACATCGTGATTCTGACGCCGATTGAGTTTCGGCACCGCGCCGAGGTCGTAGGTTTCGCCGTCGACGCGGACCCGAACGAATCCGCGCTTGGCGAGGTCATCGAACAGGTCGCGGAACTCGCCCTTGCGACCGCGGACGACCGGACCGAGCACCTCGATCCGAGTCCCCTCGGGCCAGGCCTGCACTTGGTCGGTGATCTGGCTCGCGCTGGAGCGGGTGACCGGAGAGCCGTCGTTAGGGCAATGCGGGATCCCGGCACGGGCCCAGAGGAGCCGCATGTAGTCGTAAATCTCGGTGACGGTGCCGACCGTCGAGCGAGGATTGTTGCCGGTGGACTTCTGCTCGATGGAGATGGCCGGCGACAGGCCCTCGATGGCGTCGACGTCCGGCTTCTCCATGAGCCCGAGGAACTGACGGGCGTAGGCGGACAGCGACTCCACATAGCGCCGTTGTCCCTCCGCGTAAATCGTGTCGAAGGCAAGCGACGATTTGCCGGAGCCCGACAGGCCGGTGATGACCGTGAGCTGGTTCCGGGGGATCGTGACCGAGATGTTCTTGAGATTGTGCTCTCGGGCACCGCGAACGCGGAGGTATTCCTGGGCCATAGCCCCTGAAGATATCCCGAAACTGAGGCGCGTTCAATCCGGGGTTACCCCGGCCACGAGGCGGATCAGGTAGCGGAGGGCACCACCCGTTCGCGGCGGCTCCGCTCGATGGCCTGCTGGGCGAGGGCCTGGACGCGGCCGAGAAAGATGAAGCTGGCGGGATCGGGCGTGGTAGCGGTCCGGCGGTCGCAGTAGAGGCACCCGATGGCCTTGCCCTCGACGACGAGCGGCAACACGCCGTAGGCCGCCGCCCCGAGCAGCTTGGCGATCCGTTGCTCGCGGGGCTGGGCGGTGGCCGACACGACGAACACCGGTTCCCGATCGAGGAGGGCCGACCCGATCGGATTGCGGGGCCCGCCGATCGGGAACCGGAACGCGTCGACCAGGTCCTCCGATCCCGATCCGAGGGAGAGGCGTGCTCGGACCTCGTCCTGCTCCGGGTCGACGAGGCAGAAGAGGGCCCGGTCGAATGGTCCGCCGCGCTGGAGCGCCTCGAGCAGGATCAGCAGACAGCGATGGAGATCGAACTCGACGCCGGACGCGACCGCCGAGACCTCGGCCAGGAGGTGGTCTCTTGCGTCTCGGACGTTGGTGAAGTCGAAGCCGCGTGGCAGCGCGGCCGGCCGCTGGGGTTCGACCACCGCCGCCGGCTCGCCCCGGCTGAGCAGCTCCAGTTCGGTTCTGGTGGCACCCATCCCGACGAAAAGGCGGCGAACCTCCGCGGCCGCGGATTCGATCAACCCGGTAAGCAGTTCGCGGGTCACGGGGAGCTCCCGGTGGAATCGGGCGAGCAACCTGGCCACCTGGTCATCCGTCGGCGGGGCCGCGCCCCGATAGACGATGGCGGTCAACTGATGACCGAACTCGGTGGCCGAGCGGAGCGCGGTCCCGGTACCCATCGGCAACATCGCCTGGCCCACCAGCGGCATGCCCCAGTAGCGGGCCATGGCCGCGCCAAGTTCCTCGTAGCGGAACCCGAGGAGTCGGGCGGCGGAGTCGGCGCCGGCGCTGCCGGTTTCTCGCATGTCGACCTGGATCCGGGCGTAGTCTTCGGGAAAGTGGTGGGCAATCAGCACCTCGCCCAAGTTGCGGAACATGCCGCACACATAGGCTTCATCGGGATGCGCCTCGCGCCCGAGCCCCGCCAGGCGCTCGGCGTGACAGGCCGTCACCATGGAGAGGAGCATCAACTGCTTGAGCTCCGGCGACTGCCGCTGGTAGTGATCGAACAGCAGGAAGCTGGCGGCCAGTTCCCGCACGGTTCGGACGCCGAGCAGGAGCACGGCCCGGGTCACGCTGAGGATGGTCTGACCGGATCGGTTGTAATGGACCGAATTGACCGTTCGGAGCACCTTGAGGGTGAGCCCGTAGTTCCGGATTACCAGGTCGGCGAGACGGTCGAAATCGGTGTCGTCATCCTGGGTGACGCGCACGACCTCCCGGATCTGATCCGAAAGGGCGGGAAAGTCCCGATGGCCCTGGATCGCGCGGATCCGGGCTTCGATCTCCCTGGCACGACCGTCCTCGGCGCCCACCCCTGCCTCCTAGCTCTCCGGGGCCGTCGACGGCCCGGGCTGACCCTTGGAATCATCGGCGCGAACGGGACTGGGATTGAGGGACGAGACCGGGCCGGCTTGACCCGACCGGCCAGGGGGATAGGTTGGCGAGATGACTGCCCGAGCCCCCCTGACCCTGCTCTGTATCGCCAGCTATCACAAGGGCGACGCGTTCCTCCTGGCCGCCAAACGAGCGGGGGCCCGGGTCCTGCTGCTGACCTCGCGCAGTCTGGAGCACGCGGAGTGGCCCCGCGAGGCCATTGACGACATCTACTTCATACCCGACGTCGAACATCGTTGGGACATGACCGACGTCATCAAAGGCGTGAGCTGGCTGGCGCGGACGGTCAAACTCGACCGGATCGTGGCACTCGACGATTTCGACGTGGAGAAGGCGGCGGCGCTTCGCGAGCATCTCCGGATCGGGGGCATGGGCGACACCACCGCTCGCTATTTCCGGGACAAGCTGGCGATGCGGACCCGGGCCCGGGAAGTCGGCATCGCGGTGCCCGAGTTCGTACCGGTGATCAATCACGGGGACATCAGGGCCTATCTGGAGCGAGTGCCGGGCCCGTGGGTGCTCAAGCCGCGGAGTCAGGCCGCCGCGATCGGGATCCGGAAGATCAGCTCCGCGGAAGGGCTCTGGTCCGCGCTGGATGAGCTGGGCGACGAGCAATCCCACTTCGTCCTCGAACGATTCGTGCCAGGCGACGTCTTTCATGTCGATTCCCTGGTGGCGGACCATCGAATCCGGTTCGCGGTCGCGAGCCGTTACGGCACCCCGCCACTGGAGACGGCGCAGGAGGGGCGGGTGTTCTCGAGCCATACCCTCAAACGGCGGAGTGCGGACGAGCGCGCCCTGCTGGCCTTCAACCAGCGCCTGCTGAAGGCCCTCGGGCTGCGAGAAGGGGTCTCCCACAGCGAGTTCATCAAGGGGGCCGATGGCACCTTCTACTTTCTCGAGACCTCGGCTCGGGTGGGCGGCGCGCATATCGTCGACCTGGTCGAAGCGGCCACCGGCCTCAATCTGTGGGCGGAATGGGCCCGCCTGGAATGCCGGCCGGAGGGCGACTCGTACCGGGTTACCCCGTCGCGTCGTCACTACGCGGGCCTGCTGGTCTCACTCGCCAAGCAGGAGTGGCCAGACCTTTCGGCGTACGACGCTCCCGAAGTCGCCTGGCGCTTGCGGAAGCGACACCACGCGGGACTGATCGTGGCGGCGCCGAAGCTCGAGCGGGTCGAGGCCCTCCTTCGTGAGTACAGCGCAGGTTTCTATCGCGACTTTTTTGCCACGGCCCCCCCGCTGACGAGGGTGGGGCACTAGGGCCACCCTGGCGCCGTGGCGGGGGTCGGATCGATCCTTCTCCATGCGCCGACTCACCAATTCGCGCTCCGCGCCAGTGGAGCCATCCAGCCTCGAAGGATTCGATCCCACCACGCTCGAAGGCGACGTCGACGTCGCCGCACCGGACGCGATCGGGAGCCTCCGCCCTTTCGGCCGGGACGTCCCCGAGCAGCGTCTGGCTCCAGCCGCGACGGCAGCCCCAGGTGAAGACGCGGAGTTGCCCCGGATCCGGGCGTTGGCCGAGGGAGGCCGCCGCCTCGACGCGATCCTCGCCCTCCGGAAGTTGGTGGCGGCCGATCCGGAACAGATCGAACCTCGGGTCGAGTTGGCCCGCCAACTCGCCGACGCCGCCGAATGGGACGAGGCGATCGAGCAGCTGACGATCGCGATCGAACGGGCCGCGGAGCCGGCCCCGATCCTGGTTCGCCGTGGCGCACTCTATGCACAACAGGGTCAACCAAAGGATGCGGAGCGGGACTTTCGCGACGCGACCAAGCGGGACCCAAGTCATTGGCCTGCCTTTCGTTACCTCGGTGTCACCCGGCTCAGACTGGGGGCGGCCGGGGAGGCCATCGGGGTGCTTCGGGAAGCCCTCTCCCTCGCACCTCAAGACCCCGAGTCGGTGCTGTATCTGGGGGAGGCTCTGCTGACCCAGGGCCAGTTCGACGAGGCGCATACAACCCTGGAACGGGCGGTGGCGTTGCTGCCGGCCGATCCGCGCGGCTACACCCTGCTGGGGCGGCTGTTCGACCGACTCGGCATAACGGACGAGGCAATGGGAATGCACCGGAAGGCCCGCGAGGTCGCGACGCCGTGAAGATCGGATCCATCAACCGGCGAACGCTGGCCCAGCTCGTTCTGCTGGCCTGGGCCGGCTCGCTGGCGTGGCTCGCGCGGCGCGAATTCGGGAAGGACGAATCGGAGACGATCGCGGAAGCAACCGTTCGACTCAACCCCGAGGCGCACTTCTACGCGGTCAAGGCAGGCGGGGCCCAGATCGGCTACGCCAGCCTCACGATCGACACGATGCCGACCGGTTTTCGCCTGTCGGAGGTCATGGCGCTCGACGTCCCCGAGGCGGATTCAACCCGCCGGGTGACTCGACGCACAGATCTGGTGCTGACCCGTAGCCTTCGGCTTCGGTCGTTCATGCGAACCGTGACGGGGGGCGGTCTGTTCGAGGAGTTTGCCGGTACGATCGAGGGCGACACGTTGCTTCGTATGTCGGAGCGCGACAGCCGCGATCACCCCGCGGAGGAATGGACGGTTCGAATCCTCGGGGACGTGGTGCTGCCGGAGGTGTTGCCGTACCGGCTGGCGTTCGGCAAGCGGCTCGAGGTGGGACGGACCGTGACGGCATCGGTACTCGACCTGACGACGGGGACGATCGGCCGGGTGGAGTTTTCGGCCACCGCCGAGTCGACCTTCGTGGTCGCCGACAGCGCGATCGAGCAACGGACCACCCGCCGGTGGATGCCGGTGAGCTACGACACGGTCAAAGCGTGGCGGATCGAACACGCCGCGATCGGGACCCCCGTGGTCAACTGGGTGGATGAAAATGGTGGCCTGGTGTTCACCGAAGCGGCGCTGGGCGTCCGATTGGAGCGGTCGGCGTTCGAGCTGGTCAGTTTCAACTACCGGGTCGCGCTCGACCGGCAGGGGGCCGCGGGGCACCGAGCCGTACCCGGGATGACGAGCGTCCTGGACGCCGGCCTGACGCCGGACACTGGCCGGGCCGCGAGCTTCCGAATCGAGAGCGAGCCGGTCGAGCGGTTCCTGTTACCCCGGGTTGCGTGGTTGGCGGGCGGCCGTCAGGCCACCGCCGGCCAGGTGGTTCGGATCGGTGAAGCCACCCGAGAACGAACCGACTCCGGGAAGACCGGATTCCTCGACCCGGCGGAAGCCCTGCGGCCCGTAGCGGCGGTGGTGGCAGCGGCCGCGCGGGCGGCGGTGGATTCGGCCGCACCACCGGCGGACGTGGCTCGGGAACTGGTGGAATGGGTCCAGCGGTCGATCCGCCGGGACTCGTCGAAAGCCGCGGCGATCCTCCCAGCCCGGGTCCTGGCCGACGGACGCGCCGGAGCCGAGGGCATGGTGGCTCTCTTCGTGGATCTGGCGCGCTCACGCGGCCTCCGGGCCAGAACGGTGAGCGGCGTGTTGGTGGCAGGAAACAAAGGGTACGGCCACGTCTGGGCCGAAGTGATGGTCGATGGCGGATGGCTGGCGGTCGACCCGACCTTCGGGCAGGTGCCGGCGTCGCCGGCACTGGTCCGGACGATGATCGGGGGATCGAGCCGGGCCATCGACCTGGTGCCCATCCTGGGGGCGGCGTCCTTCGCGCCGGCCGAACGGTGACGAGAACGCCATGATCGAACTGAAGAACCTCACGAAGCGGTACGGCAAGTTCACGGCGGTGAACTCGATTTCTCTCGAGATTCCGCGGGGCACGCTGTACGGATTGCTTGGCCCCAACGGCGCCGGCAAGACCACCACGATGCGCATGATCGCCGGGATCCTCCGGCCGACCTCCGGGTCGGTATCGGTGGCGGGGTGCGACGTGGTGACCCAGCCGATGGAAGCGAAGCAGCGACTCGGGTTCATTCCGGACCGCCCGTTCGTCTACGACAAGCTGACCGGCGCCGAATTTCTCCGCTTCGTGGCCGGACTCTATGGCCAGTCGGGAGCGGAGATCGATCGGCGGATCGACGAGCTGCTGGATCTGTTCGAGTTGGGACCATGGAAACATGAACTGACCGAATCGTACAGCCACGGGATGCGCCAGAAGCTGATCATCTCCAGCGCCCTGGTCCATCGGCCCGAGGTGATCGTGGTGGACGAGCCGATGGTGGGGCTTGACCCGAAGAGCGCCCGACTTCTGAAGGACATCTTCCGCCATTTCGTCGATCGAGGCGGGACCGTGTTGATGAGCACCCACACCCTCGAGATCGCCGAGGTGATGTGCGACCGGATCGGGATCGTGTACGGGGGCCAAATCGCGGCCGCCGGGACGATGGCGGAGATCCGAGAGCAGACGTCGTCGGGCAACGCGAGCCTGGAAGACGTTTTCCTCAAGTTGACCGGCGGGCTCAACGCCCGGGAACTGAGCGACGTCCTCGGTGGCTGAGTTGATCGGGCGGGGCGCGGGCGTCGCGCGGATCCTCTCGCCGAAATGGCGAAGCGTATCGGCCCGGATGACCAAGGGCCGGTCCGACTCCGCCTGGCGGATCATCCTGCTGCTCCTGGTGGGCGGCGCCTTCTGGGCCGGCGCCTTTGCCGTGTTCTACCGAGTCCTCAAGTACCTCGGCACCACGCCCGAAATCGGCGGCCTGCTGGCGGGCAAGATCCTCAGCATGCTCCTGCTGGCTTTCTCCTCGATTCTCCTGCTGTCGAACCTGGTCACCGCGCTGTCGACCTTCTTTCTGGCCAAGGATCTCGACATGCTGGTGTCGGCTCCGGTCGACTGGGGCAAGCTCTACCTGGCCAAGCTGCTCGAGACCCTGGTGCATTCGTCGTGGATGGTGGCGCTGATGCTGGTGCCGATCCTGACGGCCTACGGGGTGGTGTACGATGGCGGGTGGCTGTTTCCGATCGCGGCGCTCGGCGCGCTGCTGCCGTTCTTCGTCCTGCCGACGGTCGTGGGCACGGCGATCACCGTATCGCTGGTCAACATCTTTCCAGCCCGGCGGGCCCGGGACCTGCTGACCCTGATCGCGATCGGCGCGGTCGGCGGGGTGGTCCTGGTCCTCCGATTCCTCCGCCCCGAGCGGCTGTCGCGACCGGAGGGCTTCCGGAGCCTGGTGGATTTCGTGGCGGAACTCCGGGCGCCGAGTCACCCGCTGATGCCGAGCGAGTGGGCGGCCAACGCGATCATGAACTGGCTCGAGCGGGTGGGCGATCCCCTGCCCCTGTTCCTGCTCTGGACCACGGCCGCGGGCTTCGTCGTCCTCGGCGCCGCGCTCCACAGCCGGCTCTATCCCGCCGGTTTTTCGAAGGCCCAGGAGGGCTCGGACAAATACGCGGCCGGCCAGGTCTGGCAGCGGTGGGTCGGCCGTGCGCTGGCCTTCCTGCCCGTGACCCGGCGGGAGTTCATCCTCAAGGACCTCCGGGTGTTCTTCCGGGATACGACCCAGTGGAGTCAGCTGATCCTGCTGGCCGTGCTGCTCATCGTCTACGTGTTCAACATCCGGGCACTGCCCCTCTATACCGGGGAGCGGGTGCCCTATCTGTTGGTGACGCTGGTGGTGTTCCTGAACCAGGGTCTCGCCGGTTTCGTCCTCGCGGCCATCGCGGCGCGGTTCATCTTCCCGTCGGTGTCTCTCGAGGGACGCCAGCTGTGGCTCCTCAAGTCGAGTCCGCTCGACTTGCGGGCCATGCTCTGGAGCAAATACTGGGTCGGCACCGGACCGCTGTTGATCGTGGCGTTGACCATCACGGTGGTGACGAACGAGATCCTTCGGGCCTCGCCATTCATGATGCTGCTCAGCGTCGTGACCATCGCCAGCTTCACGATGGCCGCTGGAGCCCTGGCGTTGTCACTTGGGGTCCTCTTCCCGCAGTTCGACACCGAGAACGCCGCGCAGATTCCGACCAGCTTCGGCGGGCTCGTCTTCATGATGAGTTCGATCCTGCTGCTGGCGGGGATCATCGTGGTCGAGGCCAAGCCGGTGGCGGCGCACCTCCAGGCGTATCAGTCCGGTCACGCCGACAAGGGTTTCACCGGCGAGTTGTGGTGGGCCATCGGCAAGGTGTTCCTGCTCTGCGCCGCCGCGACGCTGATTCCGCTCCAGCGGAGCCTAAAAAAGCTCGAAGCCCTCGAGGTCTAGGACCGACCCAGCGCGGCCAGGAACGCTTCGATCGCGTCGCGATGGTCGCGGTACTCCGGCACGGGGACCGCCAGTTCGTCCCGGTGGCCAGCGAGGAGCGCCGCCACCGCCGCGTCCGCGGCGCCCTGATCCTGCCCCCGTTCCGCCACCCGGAACCGCACCATCAACCCCAGCAGGTGTCGCGGCCGGGAGGCCAGCAGCGCGTCGGCCAGGCGGCTGGCGGTCGAATCGTCCCTCAGATACAGCGCCAGGATGGCGGCGTGGAACCGCCGATCATCGTCCGGTTCCTCGATCCGGGGAAAGGTCCCGAGGGCCGCGGCAGCCAGTGGCGCCACCTCTGCGCCGTCCAGACCGGCTTGCATGGCTCGGGCAAAGAGGGTGTCGAACCGTTCCGTCGGCGGTAGGCGGCGGAACTCGCTCCCACCGACGCGGTCCGGGCCACCGGACCGCCGCCAAGCCATCGACACCGCCAGTGCCGCCGTTGCGAATAGGAAGGCCCCGAGCCACCGCCGCTGGCGCCAACTCCCGGAGGTCAGCGGACTGGACGGCCTCGATTCCGACTCGTTCATGTTCGTCTCCGCTCGATGGTACTGTGTCACGGCGATGCGCCGTGTGACACTGGGAGTCTCAGTACGGGATAGCGCCTCTGAATCGCCGGGAGTCCGCCCGCCGGTCGAACACGCCGTCGTCTTCCGCGTAACCGTCGCCACCACAACCAGCTACGGGTCAGGTACCTGACGTCGTCGCCACCCGGTGCGGCACCGAGTCCGACCGGCACGGAACCGGCACCTCCGTCCAAGGCAGGGGGCGTGCCGAGTGGAGGCACCGTCCTGAAGATGGCTTCACTACCAGTTCATGAAGACCGGGACTCGCGGGCTTAGATCACCTTGGTGAATCTCAACAAGCTGTTCCCCCGCCTCTCGATTCGAGCCAAGCTCGGCATCGCGTTCGCCCTGGTCGCGCTGGTGCCGCTCGCGGCCGTGGCAGCGATCACCACGCGGGTAACGATCGCCCGCCTTCGCGACGCGGCGCGTTCATCGCTGGAGCGCGAGGTCAGCACGGCGCGATCGGACGCCGAGCAATCGCTTGGCCGGGTCGAACAGGACGTCGTCTTCCTGGCGGACGCGTTCCTCCGGGCGGCGTTGGGGGCCGGCACTCCGCCGCCGCTTGGCCAGGCCATCGCGATCCATGAGTTCCTCGACCACGCGCCGTTCCTCTTCCGCGTCAAGACGATCGCCGAGGACGGCACCCAACTGTTTGCGGCGAGCGGCAGCGACACGGCGGGGGAGGATCAATCGAGCGGCGACTACTACGTCTGGCGGGCCCGGTCGCTGGCGCCGACCGAGCGACTGCTGATGCCGGTCGAGGTTCGGGGGACCGACGCCGTTTCGGGACAGGGGCGACCGGTTCCGGCCGTCGCCGTCATCGTCCCCGTTCGGGACTCGGCCGGGCGCTTCCTCGGAGCCGTGGTGGGGGAGGCCTACGCCGCGACGCTTTTCGCGAGCCTCGAGCAAGTGGCGCCCAGCTTCGGGGTCACCACGACGGGCTTGGTCGACGATCAGCAGCGGTTCCTCTACCACTCGAGGCAGAAGCGGAACTGGGAGAGCCTGCTCGGTATCGGGATGGACTCGGCGCTGGTCGGCCATCTCGGGTCCGGTCGGTTCCTAGAAGGCGTCCCGTTCCGAACGGACGACTTGCTAGTCAGCGCCGAGCGCATTCGCCTGGGATCTTCGGGCGGGACGCCTCTCACGCTGTTTCGGGCAGTTCCGCTCACGGAGATCAATGCGCCGGTCCGGGAGTTCCTTGCCTGGGTCGTCGCCACGGGGGGCGCGCTCCTCGCTGCGGTGCTCGGAATCGCGCTGGTGGCGGCCCGCCAACTCACATCGCCGATTTATCAGCTTCGCGATGCCGCCAGCCGGTTGACGCGGGGCCAGCAACCCCCGACGATCACGATCGCAACCAACGACGAGTTGGAGGACCTTGCGTCGGACTTCGGGCAGATGGCCACGGCGCTCATCGGGCAGCGCCGGGCCCTCGAACAAACGGTCACCGATCGGACCCGGGAGCTCCAGCAGACCCACGCGGAGCTAGCCGACGTCCTAGCCCACTCGGCTGACGCGATCGTCGGCCTCGATCCGGCCGGGCGGATTCGGGTCTGGAACCGGGGCGCGGAAGCGTTGTTCGGATATCGGAGCGATGAGGTCGGCGGCGGTGACCCGGACCTCCTCCTCCGCGATTCGACCCGGGACGACCGAACCGAGCGGTCGTTCGTCCGCCGGGAGTTAACCCAGAAGGGCGCGGTCATCGACTTCAAAACGGAGCGGCGGACCAAATCCGGCACCATGATTCCGGTGTCGGTGACGCAGACCCCCCTCCGCGACGACGACGGCCGGCTCCTCGGCACGTCGTTGATCTTCCGCGACACCTCGCTCCAGACCACGCTGGAACAGCACATGCGGCGCTCCGAGCGGCTCGGCGCCATGAGCGTCATGGCCGCCGGTCTGGCGCACGAGCTCAACAATCCGCTCGCGATCATCGGCAACCGGATCGAGTGCATGGAGGTGGAGCTCCGCGAGCTCGATCAGCCGGCACTCGTCAGGGATCTCAGCGTGCTGCGGGACCACGCGACCCGAATCACCCGGCTGACCCAGGACCTGCTCCGTTTTGCCCGCGAGCCCAGCGAGCAACTCGAGGCCCTACCGCTCCATCGGGTGGCCAATCGGGTGGTGCAGCTGATCGAACGGACGCTGGCGGGGCGGAACGTCCGGATCACGTTGGGCGGCGACCCCGCCGCACGAGTGTTCGGGGCCGACCACGCGCTCGAGACGGTCTGTCTCAACCTGGTCCTCAACGCCGCCGACGCCATGCCGGCAGGCGGTCCGATCGCGCTCGAGGTCGAGCGCCGGGGAGACGACGTAACGCTGACCGTGACCGACCGCGGCACTGGGGTTCCGCCCGACCTGAAAGAGCGGGTATTCGAGTCGTTCTTCACCACCAAGGGTCACAAGGGCACCGGCCTCGGCCTGTCGCTCTGTCGGAGCATCGTCGAGCGACATGGCGGCCGGATCTGGGTCGAGGACGACCATCCCTGCGGCAGCCGGTTCGTCGTCAGCCTTCCCCATTACCAGGACGCGAACGGATGAGAGCCAAAGTGCTGGTCGTCGACGACGAACTCGACATGCTCGACAACTGTCGCCGCCTGCTGGCTCGGGCCGGCCATGAGGCCAGGACCCTCGCGGATCCCACGACGGTTCCGGCCACGATGGCCGAATTCGGTCCCGACGTGATCCTCCTCGACCTGCGGATGCCCCAGGCCGACGGATTGACGGTACTGGCAGCGGCCCTCGCGATCGACCCAGCGGTCCCGGTGGTCATCATGACAGCGTTCGGCTCGGTCGATTCCGCCGTGCGGGCCATCCGGGAAGGAGCTTTCGACTACCTCACCAAACCGTTCACGGGGGAACAACTCGTCGTGGCGGTGGATCGGGCCCTCCGCTACCGAGGGTTGTCGCTCGAGAACCAGGCCCTTCGGCTGCAGGTCGCCACCGACGATCCCGCGACGGCCCGTCTGATTGGCGCGAGCCCCGCCATGGCGCACGTCATGGCCCAGGTGCGTCGGGTGGCGCCGACCGAGGCCAACCTCCTGATTCTCGGCGAAAGCGGCACCGGGAAGGAGCTGCTGGCGCGGTCGGTCCATGAACTCAGCAACCGGCGCCCGGGGCCGTTCGTTCCGATCGACTGCACTTCCCTGCCCGCGAACCTGCTCGAGAGTGAGCTGTTCGGCCACGAGCGAGGAGCCTTCACCGGCGCGGTAGCGCGGAAGCGAGGCCTGCTGGCGGAAGCGAACGGTGGGACGGTCTTCCTCGACGAGATCGGCGAGCTCGAACTCCCGCTCCAGGCCAAACTGCTGCGGGCGTTGGAGGAGCGGCGGGTCCGGTCGGTCGGCGGCACCGCTCAAACGCCCATCGACGTCCGGGTGGTCGCGGCCACCAACGTCGATCTCGAGCAGGCCGTGAAGGGCGGGCAGTTCCGGAGCGACTTGTATTTCCGCCTGAACGTCGTGCAGGTGACCTTGCCCCCCCTCCGCAGCCGCCTCGGGGACGTCGCGGAGTTGCTCCACCATTTCCTGGCGGACTTTGCCCGGGGCGCCGATCGGCCCGCCCCCCGCGTCTCGCCGGAGGCGCTCGAGGCCATCGAGACTTACGACTGGCCCGGCAACGTCCGCGAACTGCGGAACGTCGCGCAGAGGTTGGTCGTGCTCGACGACGATGGGCGGATCACGACAGCGGATCTTCCGGAGGCCATCCGGGGTTGGCCCAACGGGACCCGCGGGGCGATGGGCCCGCCGCTCGAGTACGAGCAGGCCCGGGAGGAGTCGCAGACAGCGTTTCTCCGGCAGTACGTCCGTCAGCTGCTCGACTATCACGGCGGCAACGTGTCGCGCGCCGCCAATGCAGCCGGGGTCAGCCGCCGCACGCTCCATCGGTGGCTTGCCGACCTCGGGACGGTGGCCCGGGATCCCGCCTCATGATATGGCTCCTCCTCGTGTGGCTCCAGGCCACGGGCGATGTGACCGGGACGGTCCGGACTGGCGGTCCGATCCGACAGGACGCGATCATCGAGCTGGTCGCCCTGGAGGCCGGTGGAACCTCGGAGCCAGTGGTCGATACGCTGACCATCGATCAGCGGGACCTGTCATTCCTGCCGCGAACGATCACCGCCACGGTCGGCACGACCATCCTGTTCCGGAACAGCGACCCGATCCTCCACAACGTCTTCAGCCCGGCCGGCCCCGATGGTGGCTTCGACCTCGGGACGTACCCGCGCCCGGCGGCCAGGGCGCACCGATTCCTGGAACCGGGACAATGGGTCGTGCTGTGCCACGTCCATCCTGAAATGGTGGCCTATATCGCGATCGTCGCGTCACGCTGGCACACGACGGCCGATCGTGACGGCCGGTTCGCGCTGACCGGGGTGCCACCGGGACGGTACCGGCTCAAGGCCTGGTTCCCCCGGGCAACGCCGGTGGTGCGCGACATCGAGGTCGCGTCCGGCCGAACCACGGAGACCCACCTCGAACTGCCGACTGACCGGCGCCGGGGGACCTAACGTGCTGCTCGAACTGTTTCTGATCGGCGCGGCGGGGCCGGCAATCCCAACCGGGGCCGCCGCGCCCCCGACCACCGCCGTGCACCGGGACCTGGCAGGGATTCCGGCGTTCGCGCGGCGTTTCCGGGTCGGTTGTTCGCGGTGTCACGTGGCCGCCCCGAAACTGAACTCCGTCGGGGAGGCGTTCCGACTCAACGGCTACCGATTCCCGGAGGGTGAGCCCGCGGGCCGGGAGGAGCCTCCCATCGCGCTGGGCGAGGAGCCCTGGAAGGACTTGTGGCCAAAGGCCATCTGGCCGGGCGAACTCCCGGCTACACCCCCGATCGCGTTCCGGATCCAGTCGGATGTCGAGGTCCTCCGGGACAGCAACGGTCAGACGGCCACCAACTTCAGATTCCCCCAGGACGTCTATTTGCTTGCGGGGGGAAGCCTGGGTTCCTCGATGGCCGCCTTCGTCGAAGGAGAGTGGAACCGAGACGACGGCGCTGACCTGTTGCAGGCCAAGATCGGGCTGCTCCGGTTGGTCCCCTCCCTCGGTCCTCGGGCCGTGAACGTCTGGTTCGGTCTTCAGAATCTATTTCTGTTCACCTTCGCGGATCGGCAAATCGATCGGGCCACGCGGCAGCCGTTTCTCTGGCAGCGGTTCGGGGTCGCTGACGTGGCGATCCCCCGATCCGGTGCCACCCTGACTCCGGTCAGTCCGTTCCGGCTGGGATCAGGTCAGCCATCGATCGAGGTCAACGGTCTGGTCGGTCCGAGACTCTACTACGGCGTCGGCCTCGGCCAAGGCGGGGCGACCGGTCGGCGGGACAACAACACCCACAAGGACGTCTACTACAAGCTGCGGCTCA
>CADEGB010000040.1:7335-19407 GCA_902826755.1 uncultured Gemmatimonadota bacterium | reverse complement strand
GGCGGTGGCCCAGTTGGAGTAGGAGGAGAACGTTCCCGGGTCCGGGCGCCGGGAGATGAGCCGGAAGCCACTGGCTCATCGGCGTGATGTGAGCCGGGTCTTCGGTGAAGAGGTCGCGGCCGTCCTCCTCGAGACCTGGCGTGTGGGTGAGGACGTCGGTCAGCGTAATCGGCTGGGGATAGGTGGCCGGGATCTTGAAATCGAGATACTCGTTGATGTCGGTCTTGAGATCGAGTTTGCCCTGCTCCACCAGCTGCATGATGGCCGTCCAGGTGAACAGCTTGGTGACCGATCCGATCCGGAAGAGCGTCTTGTCCGGATCAACCGGAATCCGCTTGGCCACGTCCGCCCAGCCATACCCTTTCGCGAAGAAGAGCTGGCCATCCTTGACGACCGAGACCGTGGCCCCGGCGATGTGCTTGTCGGCCAGGTAGGCGGTCATCAGCCCGTCGACGAACGCCTCCATCTCCGCCCGACTCTGGGGCCCCCGGGTCGGGCCGGCGGCCGCGACGACGGAATCGGGCGCGGGGGCCGGTTGAGCGAGGAGAGGAACAGCCGCCGCCAGGGCGGCCGCCACGGCAGCCGGGACGACGAGACGAGTGAGCACGACAGACCTCCGACGAATGGGGGGCGCGGGGGTCGACTCCCGCCGGGACGGCCACGTTTTGTATACAAATTGTGGGCGCACTACGATGCCGCCCCGGCCCCGGTTTCGCAACCCGTCGGGGACGGAGCCGACTCAGGGCGGGGGGCCGAGCGGGTTCTTCCGGCAGCGTTCGGCGGGACGGACGATGGTGTAGATGAGACCGGTGATCTGCCACCGGGAGCCGACCCGGACGAGTTGAAAGCTGTCGATCCCGCAGTGGCTCCATTCCCGATCGCGGTGAAAATCGTAGTCGGTCCAGATGGTCGCGATCGGTCCGTTGACTCTGACCTCGGCGTTCCACATCCGCTCCAGCGGAACCGTGGCTGAGGTGGCAATCTGGACCAGGAACTCCTGGCGGCTCGAGACCCGGGCGACCACGGAATCCCCAACGTCGGTGGCGGCGATCAGGTGGATGGCCGGATGCAACAGGGCCTTCAGGGCGACCGTATCCCGTCGCCCCATGGCGTCGAAGAGCGCCTGCCCGGCGGCGAGGACTTCCTCTTTGGGCGATTGCTGGGCCCCGGCGCGGGCCGGAACGAGGCCGGCCACGAGCGCCAGGGCAAACAGGGGACGAACCATCGGGCGCTCCTGAGGTAGCGGGGCCGGGACCACCCCAGCCGATCGGGGAATTCTAGAGCGGGCCGGCCCGGACGGGCAGTGATGCGAAGGCAACCGCCGCGTTACCTTGGAGAGGCCTTGACCGGAGGATGCACTCGGTGCGGATCGCCGTCGTCTTCGATACCCCATATCCACGGTGGACGCCGGCGCAGCAGCGCGAGCAGATGGAAGCGGAACTCGCCGGCAAGACCGGGATGGACCCGGAACTCGAGTACCAGGTTGCCCAGGCCCTCCAGGACAACGGGCACGAGGTCCACCTGATCGGGGTCCACGACGATCTCGACGTCATCCTCGAACAATGCCGGGACTGGAAGCCCGACCTGGTGGTCAACTGCGCGGAGGCGTTCGGGGACGCCCGCCACGATTTCGTCTTCCCCGCCCTCCTCGAAACCGCCGGGTTCCGGTACACCGGCTCGCCGCCCCTCGGGCTCCTGGTGACTCGCGACAAGGCGATGAGCAAGAAGGTCCTCGCGTACCATGGGATCCAGGTTCCCGGGTTCGCGACCTGGGTTCCCGGGGAGAAAGTGGCGGAACCGGCGCTTCGATTCCCGTTGATCGTCAAGCCGCTGGCCGCCGACGCCTCGGCCGGGATTGCCCAAGCCTCGGTGGTCAGCGACCGGGCCGAGCTCGCCGACCGGGTGGCGTTCGTCCACGAGCGATTCGAGCAACCGGCCATTGCGGAGGAGTTCATCGAGGGGCGGGAACTCTACGCCAGCGTCCTTGGCAACGGAGCCAATCTCGAGGTGCTCCCGCTCACCGAACTGGTGTTCGACAAAGAGAAGAACGCCCCCGAAGAGCGGATCGCGACCCAATCGACCAAATGGGACGAGGCCTACCGCAGCCGGAAGGGCATCAAGTACCAGTTTGCCCGGCCCGTTTCGGCGGCCGCCAGGGAGCGGATCGAGGAGATCTGCCGGCTGGCCTGTCCGGCCCTCTGGCTTCGCGACTACGCCCGGATCGACCTTCGCCTGACGGAGAACGGCGAGATCTGGGTCCTCGAGGCCAATGCCAACCCCTTCATTGCCCGCGGCCACGAGATGGCCAACGCGGCCGATAAGGCCGGCATGCCCTACCCCGCGTTCATCCAACGAATCGTCACCGAAGCGCTGGCCCGCCAATGAGCGCCCGGAGCAGGCGCGATTCGGTCCCGTCGGACGATCCTCGTTGCCGGTGCGGGTACCCGCTCGACCGCTTCTGGCCGTTCTGCCCCGACTGCGGCCGACCCCAGTCGTGGCGCGACACCCCGCCGGACGCCGGCGATCAGTGCCCGAGCTGCGGCTGGGCCATTTCGCCCAAATTCCTCCGCTGCCCGTGGTGCGCCACGATGGTGTACGACGAAAAGCTCTCGGCCAAGAAGCCGCTCAAGGCGCCGAAGGGCTATCGGATGGACGCCAAATGCGACTGGGGATGCGGCGGCGGGGTGCAGTATCCGATGCCGTTCTGCCCCTGGTGCGGGCGGCCGCAGAGCTGGAACGAGGACGACCGGTTCGAGGGCGAGTGCGCCCACTGCACCCGCGGCGTGGACGATTGGATGGACAACTGTCCCTGGTGCGGCCACGACGCGACGGGACGGGACCTGATCCCGAAAGCGCTGGTTCAGGTCCGCCAGCTGCTCCGGGTGGCCGGCGTGGCGGATTGGGGGTACCGGATCCTGCTTCGGCCCGGCGTCTCGGGTGTCGACCCCCGGTACCCCAAGGTGGTCGAAATCGAGAAGCGGTACGTCACCGGCGTCCGCCGACGCGACGAGATCCCCTGGTCGATGCTGATCGGCCTGATCAGCCACGAACTCGGCCACAGCTTCCTCTATCACCATTGGCATTGGACCTCGACCCGGGCCTTTCAGCGGACCTTCGGCGAGGCGAGCAAGGCGTACCGGATCAACGACGATGCCTGGGTCGACTTTCAGCGCCGGCGGGTGGCGATCACCCCGGTCGATCACGTCAGCGGGTACGCCGCCCGTCACCCGCAGGAAGACTTCGCCGAGACCTTCCGCTACTACGTGACCCGGCGGGGGCGCCTTCGGGAGCTGTTCGCCGAACTGGGCCAACGGCGGAAGGGGGCGGCGGTGTACGAGAAGTTCATCCTCCTCAAGGACTACATCCAGTCGCTCCGGGAATGGCGCTGACCGGGCCAGCCGGTTACGATCAGACGACCCGCAGGGAGGCAGCGATGGGCAAGAAGGAAGACGCGATGATCGCGAAGCTGGTGAAGAAGGCGGCGGCCAAGGTGGCCCCGCCCAAGGACCGGACCAACCAGTACGATGACACGCTCCGGATCCGGCCCGCCGACGAGGACCCCGATGCCAAGGTGCTGTTCAAGGAAATGCGGCGCCGGGAGTTCTAGAAGGATCGGCGGATGAACTTCGACCCGGCGGCCTTCGTCACGACGCTCGCCGCCGTCGGGATCGTGATCGTGGTAGCGACCCTCATCTCGGGCATGCTCGACAAACGAGCCGTGCCGGCGGTGGGGGTCTTTCTGTTGCTGGGCCTGCTGGTGGGACCCCACGGCCTGGGCCTCCTCGACGTGGGCCTCCGATCGGCGGCACTCGGCGTGATTGCCACGGTGGCGCTGACCCTGGTCCTCTTTACCGACGCGCTTGGGATCGATCGAAACGGCATCCGGCGGAACCTCGGCCTGGCCGCGGCGGTTCTCGGACCGGGCACCCTGGTTTCGGCCGGCCTGATTGCCGGGGCGGCCTGGTGGCTGCTCGACCTGACGCCGCCCCTCGCGGCCATTCTGGGGGCCGCCCTGGCCTCGACCGACCCGGTGATGATGCGGGGCCTCCTCCGGCGGCCGGGCGTACCCGCGCCGGCCCGGGTGGCCCTGTCGGTCGAGAGCGGTCTCAACGACGTGGTGGTGCTCCCGATCGTCCTGGTGGCGATCACGTTTCTCGGCCCGACGGCACCCTCCGCCGGGGCGATCGGCCGAGTGGCCCTCAACGTCTTCCTGGTGGGCCCCGCCATGGGCGCCGCCATCGGCCTCGGCGCGGTGAGGAGCCTCGAGTGGATCCGGACCCGGATCGGCCTCCGGCGGGACTACGAGTCGCTCTACGTCCTCGGCGTGGCCTTCGCGGCGTACGCCGCGGCCGAGTCGGTCCACGCGAGCGGGTTCATGGCCGCGTTCATGGCGGGTCTGGTGGTGGCGCTCCTCGATGTCGAACTGTGCGACTGCTTCAAGGACTACGGGGAAGCCACCTCGGAGATGTTCCTGCTGTTTTCCTTCGTCGCGTTAGGCACTTCCCTGATCTGGGCCGGCCTCGAGGCGGTGACGCCGGCGACAATCGGCTTTGCGGTCGTGGCGCTCTTCGGCCGGTCGGCGGTCCTCCGGGTGGCCACGGCCCGGCTCGACCCGGAGAGTCGCCGCTATGTGGTCTGGTTCGGGCCCCGAGCGCTGAGTTCGCTGCTCCTCGTCCTGCTGCCCGTGTTCTTCGGCGTGACGGAGGCGGAACGGCTCTGGCCGGTGGCCGCGCTGGTGGTGCTGCTGTCGGTGGTGATCCACGGCGGGATGTTGATGGCCTGGCAGCGACGGCTTGGCGTGCGACCGCCGGTCGGCGACGCGATCCTGATCGGGATCGGGGAGTATCGGGACCTGGTGGGCGCCCGGGCTCCGCTCCGGCTGCTCGACGTGCGGGCGACCCGCGCCTACCAGATGGCGGACCTGACGGCCACGGGGGCGATCCGGATCGACCCCGACCGGCCGGTCGAGAGCGCCGCGGCCCGGGCGCTCCCGAAGGAGGACTGGCTGATCGCCTACTGCGCCTGAAAGGACGAGGGAACAAGCGCCCGGGCGGCGCGATCACTGCAGGCTGCGGGGTGGACGAAGGCGCGCGCGCTGGTCGGAGGGTGGGATGCGTGGGTCGAAGCCGGGCTGCCGACCGAGTTGAAGCGGGAGTGAGGGCGGTGGGGATCGAACCCACGACCTACGGATTAAAAGTCCGTTGCTCTACCGATTGAGCTACGCCCCCAGGCCGGGAAAGATAACCTGAGCCCGGCCGCCGTCACCCGACGGCCCCAGGGGAACGGCAGGGACCCGCTCCGGTTCGTCCCAGGCAACGCCTGTGAGGTGGCGCGGGTCTAACCCGTGTCCCTTCCCGGCGGCGGCATGGCACCACCCACCAGTGAACCCGACGAGGCCGCCATCATCGGGCGGACGATCGCAGGGCAATACCAGATTATCCGGGTTCTCGGCCGTGGTGGCATGGGCACGGTTTACCTCGCTCGGGACACCGCCCTGCACCGGACCGTGGCGGTCAAAGTCATTCGATCGGACGTGGCCGACACCGACGCCGCCCGCGATCGGTTCCAGCAGGAAGCCCGCCTGGCCGCCCGCCTCGAGCACCCCGGCATCGTTCCGATCTACGCCCTCGGCCGAGACGGCAGCGACTTCGTCCTGGCCATGCGCTACCTGGCGTGTGAAACGCTCGGGAGTCGGCTCCGCCGGGACCATCGGCTTCCACCGACCCTGGTCCGTCGGATCCTGGCCGACCTGGCCACCACCCTGGCGTATGCCCATGGCGAGGGCGTGGTCCATCGGGATCTCAAGCCGGACAACATCTTCCTCGACGGCCCCGCGTCCGATCCGCGCCCGATCATCGCCGACTTCGGGATCGCCACCCGGCCCGAGGCGGACACGGGACCGGGTCAGCGGCGGATCGTGGCGGGCACGCCGGCCTTCATGTCGCCCGAGCAGGCCACCGGGGACTATCAGATCGACGGCCGCAGCGATCTGTTCAGCCTCGGCGTTCTCGGCCACCTGATGCTCGCCGGCGAATTGCCCTATTCCGGCGGATCCGACCGAGCGGTCACGGCGGCGGTGATGTCCGGCGCCCGGTCCGCCCCGGCCGGAGCCGGGGGCGATGTCCCTCGGGACTTGGCGGCGGTGCTGGCCCGCTGCCTTGCCCTCGACCCGGCCGACCGCTTTCCGACGGCCGCGGCGCTGGCCGAGGCACTGGCCGCGGTGCCGATCCCGACGGGTAACCCGACCACCGGAGGCGGGAGCGGCATCTCGCCCGCCCCCTCGGCCCGCCGGACGACCACCGGGCCTCGGACCCCGCCCTGGCGTCGGCTCCCGACCGGCGACGTCCGGCAGGCCATCCGGTCGCTCCGGAAAACCCCGACGACCACCCTGGCGGCGGTGGCATGTCTCGCGTTAGGCATCGGTGCGGCAACGGCCACGTTCACCGCCGTCAACGCCGCCCTGCTCCGGCCACCCCCATTCACCGAACCCACCCGGCTCGTCTCGGTATTTCGGACCACGCCAAACTTCCAGAACGGTCCGTTCTCGATCCCGAACTTCCAGGACCTGGCGGCGGGGACCCGCACGCTGTCCGGGCTCGCGGCGCTGGAAGCCGATCTTGCCGTGGTGGCCGACGGCGGCGGCGGCTTCCGGGGATCCCTGGTCCGCGCGTCGGCCACGCTGTTCGACCTGCTCGGCGCCCGGGCCGAGCTTGGCCGGCTGACCGCAGCCGGCGACGGCCAACTCGACGCACCGGCCGTCGTGGTGCTGAGTCACGAGGCGTGGCGGCGACGATTCGGGGCCGATCCAGCGGTGATCGGCCGGGCAATCCGGATCAACGGTTCGCCCCACGACGTGATCGGCGTCCTTCCACCCCGGTTCCAGGTGGCCAACGCCGGCTCCGTGTTTCGCGCCGACGCTTGGATTCCGCATCGGGTGCCTTCTGGCTCGATGCCGGGTCGGTTCAACAACCACCTGATGCTGGTCGGCCGTCTGGCCAGCGGGGTGTCGGTGGCCGAGGCCGGCCTCGAGTTCGATCGGCTGATGGCCGGGCTGATCGACACCCACCCCGAACTCCGCGGCGAAGGCATCCGGGTGGCGCCGATGGCGGCCGAAGCGGTGCGGTCGGTCCGGCAGCCGTTGCTGCTGTTGCTGGGCGCGGTCGGGCTGGTGCTCCTGGTCGCGTCCGGGAACGTGGCCAGTCTGTTGCTGGCACGGGCCGCCACCCACCGCCGGGAACTCGCCATCCGGGCTGCGTTAGGCGCCAACCGGGCCTTGCTGGCGCGGCGGCTGCTCTCCGAAAGCGCGGTGCTCGTCTCCGGCGGAGCGGTGCTGGGACTCGGGTTGGCCTGGATCCTCGTCCGGATCATCGGGTCCATGGCGGAGACCCAGCTGCCACAACTCGGCACCCTGACCATCGACGGGCGGGTGATGGCCTTCTCGCTGCTCCTGGCGGTGGCGGTGACCGGGTTGTGCGGGATCGTGCCCGCCACCCGCGCCAGCCGGGCGGACCCCTTCGAGGCCATGCGGTCGGGCGGCCGTGGCGGTGCCTCGCGGGGCCAGCACCGGTTCCTTCGCGGTCTGGCCGTGGCCGAGATCGGGCTTTCCGTGGTGCTGCTGGTCGGATCCGGCCTGAGCCTGCGCGGCCTTCTGGCGCTGGTTCGGCAACCGGTCGGTTTTGCTACCGATCGGCTGCTGGTGTCCGAGTTCCTGTTCCCACCGGGCCGCCATCCGGAGGGAGAGAGCACAGCCCGGACCCTCGACCCGATGCTGGCGGCGGTTCGAGCTGTCCCTGGGGTGGAGGACGCGGCGACGATCTCGCTGGTTCCGTTCACGGATTGGGGCAACAACTTCAACATCCGATACGAAGGGGGCGACCGGATCGATCCGACGACGCTGCCGCTGGTCGAAAGTCGCGCCGTGTCGGAAAACCTCTTCGCCACTCTGGGCATCCCGGTCCTCCGCGGCCGGATTCCGGCGACGGCGGAACTCTCCCCGGAGGCACCGAGGCTGGTCGTGGTCAACGCGGCGCTGGTCCGAAGGGACTTCGGTGGCCGGGATCCGATCGGGGCGCGATTCCATCTCTCCGACTCGACCTTCGCCACGATCGTCGCGGTGGTGGCGGACGTTCGCAACTTCGGGCCGTTCTCCCCGCCCCGGCCGGAGGTGACGTGGTTTCTTCGGCAGATCCCGTCCGATCGCTGGCGGTTCCCGCTGGTGATCCGAACCGCCGGGGCCCCCGGTAGTCTGGTGGCCCCGGTGAGCGAGGCGCTCCGTCGATTCGACCCCGACGCGGCGATCGGCACCATCCGACCCTTCGAGGACACCATCGCGTCGTCGTTAGGCAGACCGCAGTTCTTCGCGAGCATCTTCGGGATGTTCGCGGCAACGGCACTGCTCCTGGCGGCGGCCGGGCTCTACGGCGTGCTGAGCTACGTGGTGAGCCGCGAGTCGCGGGAGATCGGTATACAGCTGGCCCTCGGCAGCACCCCCGGCCGGATGGTTCGGCAGGTGGGGCTCCGAGGGGCGGGACTCGTCACCGCCGGGCTCCTCGTCGGCGCCGCGGTGGCGTGGCCGGTCACCCGGCTGATGGGGGGGCTGCTCTATGGGGTCTCTCCGCTCGACGGGATGACTTGGGCGTTGGTGCTCGGGACGATGTCGCTGGCCGGGCTGGCGGCCGTGTTGGTACCCGCGCGGCGGGCGGCGGGGATCGACCCGCTGGTCTCGATCAAGGAGGAGTAGCGTTCACCCGGGGCTCATGAACGGCGGCGATTCCGGAAGAACCGCGTTCCCCCTCCCCCGAGGCATTTGGCTCGACCGGGTTCGTTCATCGCGGATTCAGACGGGGCGCTCGGGCCCACCGACTGCGAATCCCTGCACCGCGCCCGTCACTCGTCGTTCATGAACAGGCCGTTCACCCGGTCAGGGAGGGCCCGTTTCCCCTCCGTGGCACGGTCCAATCCGTTCCAACCGCCCACCAATCCGGAACGAATCGTTCCAGCGACCTAACGGCTGGTGCAGGCGTGTGCGGCGAGACGCCCCGGCGTACGTCCATTGCGCGGTTCTTGCTACTACATCCCTGGTCAACGCCGTCGGAACCCTGAACATGAACGCCACCCCAACGATCGAGGGCATCGCCCCGATGGAGCCGGACCGGTCGGTCGGCCCCTCGATCGGCGTGTTCGGTCCGGGCGGCCACGCGGGTCGCGCGTGATCGGGATTCGGTCGATTGCCGTGGGGATCGGGCTGACCGCCACGATGCTCGGATGGCGGCCGGTGGCGGCTCAACAGCGAGACACCAACCCCCACGGACAACTCCCGCTGCCCTGCGCCACCTGCCACACCGCCCAGGCCTGGAAGCCGGCGGCCGTCCAGCCGGCGTTCCGGCACGCGGACTATGGCTTTCCACTTCAGGATGCTCATACCCGGGTCAGTTGCACGAGTTGCCACAAGTCGCTCGATTTCGCCAAGGTCACCACGACCTGCGCCTCGTGCCATCAGGACGTCCACAAGGGTGAACTGGGCCTCGACTGCGCCAGCTGTCACAACACCCGGGCGTTCAACGACCGGGCCTCGTTCCTCCAGCGACATTCCCTGACCCGGTTTCCCCTGCAGGGATCTCACCGCACGGTCGACTGCGCCCAGTGTCACACCTCTCGCTCCGAAGGCGCGATGGTGTTTCGAGGAACGCCGCTCGACTGCATGACCTGCCATCGAGCCGACTTCGACCGGACGGTCAGCCCGAACCACGGCGCGGCCAAGTTCGCGAGTACCTGCACGAGCTGCCATAGCGACGTGACCTGGAAGGGCGGCACGTTCGACCACAACGTCACGGAGTTCAGGCTGACCGGCGCCCATCAGGCCGCGAGTTGCCAGAGTTGCCACGCGGATGGCGCCTACGACGGGCGGCCGGCCACCTGCGTGTCCTGTCACCAAACCGATGCCCAGCAGGCCGACCAGCCGCCCCACCGAGGGTTTCCGAACGACTGCGCGGGATGCCATACGACCGCGACCTGGGAAGGCGCTCGCGTCGACCACAACACCGGGACGCAGTTCCAGTTGACCGGCGCCCATCTGGCGACGACCTGCGAGCAATGCCACGCGGATGGCGTCTACGATGGGAAGGCGACCACCTGCGTTTCGTGCCATCAGCTCGCGTTCACCAACACCAAGGCGCCACCGCATCCGGCGGCCGGTTTTCCGACCACCTGCACCGACTGCCATGCCACCACCCGGTGGCTTGGCGCCACGTTCGATCACAACGCGCGCACCAAGTTTCCCCTGACCGGCGCGCATCAAGCCACGACCTGCCAGGCCTGTCACGTCGACGGGGTGTACGTCGGGAAGCCGACCACCTGTGCCTCGTGCCATCAGCAGGAGTTCACCAAGACGACCGCGCCGCCGCATCAGGCCGCCGGCTTTTCGAGCACTTGCACGAACTGCCATACGACGGCGACGTGGAAGGGTGGCCGGTTCGACCACGCGACCACGGCGTTCCCGCTCACCGGCGCCCATCAGGCCACCGCATGCCAGACCTGTCACGCCGACGGCGTCTACGTCGGCAAGCCGACCACGTGCGTATCGTGTCATCAGGGCGACTTCACCCAGACCACCGCGCCCGCCCACCAGGCCGCGGGGTTCCCGACGACGTGCACCACCTGCCACACGACCACGACGTGGACCGGTGGGTCGTTCAACCACAACACCACCAGCTTCCCGTTGACGGGCGCGCATCAGGCCGCGAACTGCCAGTCGTGTCACGCCGATGGCGTCTACGACGGGAAACCGACGACCTGCACTTCGTGCCATCAGACCGACTACACCCAGACCAACGCGCCCGCGCATCAGGCCGCCGGCTTTCCGACCTCCTGCGCCAGCTGCCACACGACGACGACTTGGACCGGCGCGACCTTCAACCACGGCACGACCAGCTTCCCACTCACCGGCGCCCACCAGGCCGCGAGTTGTCAGTCGTGCCATGCCGATGGGATTTACGACGGCAAGCCGACGACGTGCTCGTCATGCCACCAGACGGACTACACCGCGACCAAAGCACCCGCGCACCAGGCCGCCGGGTTCCCGACCACCTGTGCCACCTGCCACTCGACCACGACCTGGACCGGGGCGACGTTCAATCACAACGCCACCTCGTTCCCGCTGACCGGGGCGCACCTGGCCACGACCTGCGCGGCCTGTCATGCCGACGGCGTCTACGACGGGAAGCCGACCACCTGCGTCTCGTGTCACCAGACCGACTACAACGGCAGCACCGATCCGCCCCACCAGGCGGCCGGGTTCCCGACCACCTGCACCACCTGTCACACGACGACCACGTGGAACGGCGGGACGTTCAACCACTCGGCCACCAGCTTCCCGCTGACCGGGGCGCACCTCGCCACGACCTGCGCGGCCTGTCATGCCGACGGGGTCTACGACGGGAAACCGACGACCTGCACTTCGTGCCATCAGACCGACTATAACGGGACCACGAGTCCGCCCCATCTGGCGGCGGGATTCCCCACGACCTGCGCGACCTGTCACACGACCACCACGTGGACCAGCAGCAGCTTCAACCACGCCACCACCAGCTTCCCGCTGACCGGGGCGCACCTGGCCACGACCTGCGCGGCCTGTCATGCCGACGGCGTCTACGACGGGAAGCCGACCACCTGCGTCTCGTGTCACCAGACCGACTACAACGGCAGCACCGATCCGCCCCACCAGGCGGCCGGGTTCCCGACCACCTGCACCACCTGTCACACGACGACCACGTGGAACGGCGGGACGTTCAACCACTCGGCCACCAGCTTCCCGCTGACCGGGGCGCACCTCGCCACGACCTGCGCGGCCTGTCATGCCGACGGGGTCTACGACGGGAAACCGACGACCTGCACTTCGTGCCATCAGACCGACTATAACGGGACCACGAGTCCGCCCCATCTGGCGGCGGGATTCCCCACGACCTGCGCGACCTGTCACACGACCACCACGTGGACCAGCAGCAGCTTCAACCACGCCACCACCAGCTTCCCGCTGACCGGGGCGCACCTGGCCACGACCTGCGCGGCCTGTCA
>CADEGB010000040.1:0-7235 GCA_902826755.1 uncultured Gemmatimonadota bacterium | reverse complement strand
ACGGCGGGACGTTCAACCACTCGGCCACCAGCTTCCCGCTGACCGGGGCGCACCTGGCCACGACCTGCGCGGCCTGTCATGCCGACGGCGTCTACGACGGGAAGCCGACCACCTGCGTCTCGTGTCACCAGACCGACTACAACGGCAGCACCGATCCGCCCCACCAGGCGGCCGGGTTCCCGACCACCTGCACCACCTGTCACACGACGACCACGTGGAACGGCGGGACGTTCAACCACTCGGCCACCAGCTTCCCGCTGACCGGGGCGCACCTGGCCACCACCTGCGCCGGCTGTCATGCCGACGGGGTCTACGACGGGAAACCGACGACCTGCGTTTCCTGTCACCAGACCGACTACAACGGCAGCACCGATCCGCCGCACTTGGCGGCCGGGTTCCCGACCACCTGTACCACCTGTCACTCCACGACGACGTGGACCGGGGCGACGTTCAACCACGATGGGCCGTACTTCCCGATCTACTCGGGCAAGCACCGGGAGAAGTGGTCGAGCTGCGCCGACTGTCACACCAATTCGGCCAGCTTCGCGCAGTTCACCTGCTTGAACTGTCACGAGCACAACAAGACCAAGATGGACTCCGAGCATCGGGGCCGGTCCGGGTACACCTACACCAGCGCCGCCTGCCTGTCGTGTCATCCGCGAGGCGACTCATGATCGGTCGGATCGCGACGGCGGTGGCCCTCGTGATCACGCTCGGCACCGAGGTGGCCCTGGCCCAACAGCCGACCCGCCGGGCCCGACAACAGCGGGCCCGGGTGGTGGCCAGGCAGGATCTGCTCGCGATCATCCCCTCGGTGGCGTCGACGCCCCTTGCTCCGCCCGAGCTGCGGCTGGCGGCCTCGAGGTTACCAGCATGGCGGGCTCCTGACGCGGCGGGCCGCGGTGCCAAGGCGGCCGTCACGCCCGCAGGCACCCGACCCAGCGAGCCAGTGGTACAGATCGCCGGTCGGGTCCCGCCCCCTGGGCTGCCCGTGGCACCCACGCCGGGGACCCGCCGCGCCGCCGTGACCGCGGTGAACATGGGAACCGTCTACGTCTCCGCCGGGCGGAACGAAGGACTCCGTGAGGGCGTCGTCCTCCGGGTGCTTCGCCTCGGGACGACGGCCGCGTATCGGGTGACGTTCCTGTCCTCGAAATCGGCCGCGGCGCGGGGTGACTCGCTGGCGCCCCTCCCCCGCGTCGGCGACTCGGTGGACTACGTCCCAGTCGCGGAAGCGGCCACCGTCGTGGCGCAAAGCAAGCCAGGGACCGCGCCGACCCGGGCTCCCCGCGGGGCCCGGTTTCGCGGTCGCGTTGGGCTCCGGTATCTCGGCTCGACTGACCAGAGCTCCGGCGTGGCGCTCCGCCAACCGGGCCTCGAGTTGCTGATGGACGGTCCGCTCGGGCGCGGGGCCCCGGTCGGCATCGCCGCCGATCTCCGATCGCGCCGGAGCCAGGTGTACCGTCCCGGCCGAGAAACCGCCACGAACGGGTCCCTCGGCGTCTACCAAGCCAATCTCCGCTTCCAGGCGCCAAGGGGGCCGTTCCGCGCGGTGCTGGGCCGCCAGTACGCACCGACCCTGGCAGGCGTCGGCATGTTCGACGGGTTACTCGTCGACTACCAGCGTTCCCGATTCGGGGTTGGCGTCATGGCGGGACTCGAGCCGGAGCCGGGCACCCTGGCGCTCTCGTCGGACATCCGGCAGTACGGCGGCTTCGTCCAGTTCCGAGCGCCGTTGTCGAAGCCGGTCCGATGGGGCCTCACGACCGGCGCGTTGGGATCATACGCTACGGGTGGCGTCAATCGAGAATTCGGGTTCGTCCAGGCAACGTTGAGTTCCCGTCCGGTCACCGCGATCGTGATGCAGGAAATCGACTACAGCCGCGGCTGGAAACGGGCCGCGGGCGAGCCGGCTTTTGCCCTGACGAGTTCGTACGCCTCGGTCAACCTCAATGGAGGCGACTGGCTTTCCATTAATGGTGGGATCGACAACCGCCGCAACGTCCGCCTCTACCGGGACCTCCTCACGCCGGAAGACGCCTTCGACGACCGCTTCCGACTCGGTATGTGGGGCGGCTTCAACCTGAACTTTGCGCGGAACAAGGTCCGCATCGGCGCGGACGCCCGAACCAGTACCGTCGACGGCCAGGACAGCCTCCGAACCAATGCCTACTCCGCCAACCTGGCGGTTGAGCGACTCACGACCCTTGGCCTCGGTGCCCGGCTTCGGGCCACCCGGTACGAGACACCCGGTCGCGGGCCTGGCTCCCTGGTTGCTGGATCGGTGCGCCTGGCCCCCCCCTCCATCGGTGCCCTCGAGTTCACCAGCGGGAGCCGACGGGAATCCGGTGCCCCCGACGCGGATCGCTATTGGGCCGAACTCAACGCCGAGGTATTTTTCCGCCGTTCCTGGTTCCTGCTGGCGACGTTTACGCGGGAATGGGGGCGGGCCAATTTGACGCCCACCACCGACCTCCTCTACGCCGGCCTGAGCTACCGATTCTGACCTCCGGAAGGACCCGGCGATGACCACCCCGAACCAACCCGGCGCGAAGCCATGCCCTTCGTGCGGGACCGCCATGAGCGGGCCCTTTTGTTCGAACTGCGGCGCGGGGGCCGGCGAGGTCGTCTGCGGTTCCTGCCGACAGACCTCCCGAGCCGGCAGCCGGTTCTGCGCCCATTGCGGCGGCACCCTCGGCGCGTCGGGTCGCCGGCCGGTCGCCTCCGGCGGCAAGAGCCCACTGGCGACGGTCGCACCTTGGGTGCTCGGGGGCGGTCTGGGCATCGCGCTAATCGCGTTGCTGGCTCGCCAACCCGGCTCCGAGCCGACCAGTCAGGCCGCAACCGGCACCCCGGCTCAAACCGAGGCTCCGCCCGACTTGTCCTCGATGACCCCACGGGAGCGATTCATCCGGCTCTATGACCGGGTCATCACGGCAGCCCAATCGGGCGACCAGGCCACCGTCGAGCGGTTCACCCCGATGGCGCTCGCGGCGTACACCATGCTCGAGAAGATCGACGCGGACGCCCGCTATCACCTCGCGATGATCCAGATGCACGTTGGCGACCTGCCCGGCGCCCAGTCGCAGGCGGATACCCTGATCAAGACCGAACCAGACCACCTGTTCGGGTACGTCATCGACGCGGGGGTGGCGCGGTTCCAGAACGATGAGCCCCGAAAGAAAAAAGCCTACGAGGCCATCCTGGCTCGGTACGACAAAGAGATGAAGACCAAGAAACCCGAATACGCCGAGCACCAGGCGATGCTCGAGCAACTGCTCAAATCGGCTCGGGGCAACTAGTCTCGACCCGGCTTGCGGGCATGGCAGTCCTCGCACTTCCCTGACAGGGGCCGGTAGACCACCCGGGCCGGTCCGCCGCCCGCACCCGACGTTGCCTTGTGGCAGTCGCCACACGGAACCGGACGGTGCCCGCCCTCCAGCTTGAACGCCGCGTCCCGATCGTGGTCGAAGCGACTGGCCGGCGCGAACGCGGCCTCGTCATGGCAGGCATCGCAGGACCCCTTCCCCTTCCGCTCGGCAAACTGGTTGCCGTGCCGGCTCTGTTCGGCGTGACACCCGACACAATCCGACCGAGCTTCGAACCGAGGCGCGGCCATGGCTCGCCCCGCGGCCACGAGGGTCGAACCAGCCGGGCGATCCGTCCGAGGGATCATGTCCCGGTGGCAGGCCTGGCACAGCGTGGCGCGATGCGCGCCGGACAGCGGAAACGAGAACGCCTGGTGCCGGGCGACGTCGACGGCGGCGGGCGCGAAGGCCCGCGCGTCATGGCAGGCGGCGCATCCACCCGCCACCGGTCGGGCGCCTTGGGGCTCGAAGCGACCGGCGTGAGGATCGGCGTGACACTCGGCGCAGCCGGTTTCGAGGCCGGTCAGGGCGAACCTGGCTTTTCCGAGCCGAGCGGCGTTTGGCAGCGGCCGAAGACCCTTTCGGGCGTCTCCGTGGCATGCCCGGCAATCGAGCTCGGCGTGGCGGCCGTCGAGAGGCAGTGAGGTCCGGGCGTGAGCCGTTCGATCGAAGCCGCTGGGCTTCCAGCCGGCGGGCTTGTGACAGGCGGCGCATTCGCCCCGATCGGATCGCGCGGCGAGTTGCCCGCCATGCTGGTCGGCATGGCAGACGTTGCAGGCGTCGAACGACGGCCGGATCACCACCCGGGCCGCTCCCCACCGCGACGCGGAGCCGGCCGGTTCCCGACGGTGACAGTCGGCGCAACGAACCAGCGCGTGCTTGCCCTCCAGCGGATAGCGGGTCTGGTTGTGCCGCTCGGCCGGAAACACCCCGGGGCTGAAGCCCGCTTCCCCGTGACAGGCCGCACAGTCCGCCGCCTTACCGGCGAGCGTCGCCGTGCCGGCGTGCGGATCGACACGGTGACAGGTGGCGCAGGTCTCGGCTGGGGGTCGGCGTCCCGGTTCGGAGGTGAAGTCCTTGTGGCAATCGGCACACTTCACGACGGCATGCCGTCCGCGCAACGGGAACTCGGTCCGGGCGTGATCGAACCCGCGCGTCGCGGTGATCTCCGAGAAGCCCTTGGTGTTGTGACACGCCGAGCAGTTCGAGCCGAACGCGCCCTTGTGGACATCGGCGTGGCAGGTTCCGCAGCTTTGGGCCGGGACGGGCCGGTAGATCGGAATCGGGTTGCCGCGGGGATCGCGCTTTAAGGGAAGCCGTTCGGTGGCGTGGCACTTGTCGCACTCGACGTCACGGTGCTTACCCGTGAGCGGGTAGGCGGTGGTATCGTGCTGAAATCCGGGTGTTACCGTCCACTGGCCCGCGTCATGACACCCGGTGCAGGTTTCCCCGAGGGCCCCGCGATGGATATCCTCGTGGCAACTGGTGCAGGTCTGCTCGAGGCCAGTCCAGTTGGATTTCCCGCCGGCCGCCAACCGAGCCGCCGGGGAAGCCCGGTACGTGGCGACGTGGCATTTCTCGCATTCGATTTTCCGGTGGGATCCCTCGAGCGCCCACCCGGCCTTCCGATGGTCGAACCGGCTCGCGGTTCCCTCCGGCCACTTCACCAGCTGGAAGTCGGGCCCGGCGTGGTCCGGATGGCAGGACGCGCAACTCTTCCCCTTGACCGCGGGGGAGCCGTGAAACCCGCGATTCCGCGCGGCGAGCCACCCAACGTCCTTGTGGCAGGCGGCACAACGGGCCGGCATGGCGTCTTTCCCGGTGCCGTGGCACTGAGTGCATTTGAGGGTGCCTTCGAGCTCCCGATGCGCTCGCGCCAGGGGTCCCGGCGAGACCTGAGCCGCCATCCGACCCGTCCATGCCAGTCCGGCCGCGACCACCATCAGGATGGGGACCCAGCGCCGCATCACCAGAACCAGGTCATCCCCATCGAGATGACGACCGCCACGTGCACCAGCACGGCAACCAGCGCCGTGACCGCGAACGGACGGTGGGCCACGTGCCACAGTCGGAACAGGCGATGCGTCGCGGCGAGCATCCGTGCCTGCTGCGTCAGCGCCATTTCCCGGCTGGCCAGACGGACGACCCGGCGCACGGCCCGCCGGTCAAGCCGGCTACCCACTTGCCGGTCCTCGCAGAGGCGGCGGAGCGCCCGAGCAGCGCGCCCGCGAGCGATTTCATCGGCGGCCATTCGCCGGAGGGTGGCCACGACGCCAAGGCCCTCGCATGGCGTCGGATCCGAGCGGAGAAGCGCCTCGACCTGCGGGTGCGGCAGGCCGGTATCCGCCGCCACCGCCTCCAACAGCGCGCGGCGCTCGGCCGCGATCTCCTCGGCGGTGAGTTCGAGCCCCGAAGCGCTCCGCGGAATGTGAACGTAGAGGTACCGACCGATGATGCCGCTCGCGCAGACCACGATCATCGACCAGTAACCCAGGCCGATCAGACCGTCGAATCGCCAGCTGGCGTGCACGGCCGTCACGACGGGGATCATCAGCGCGGTCGCCACGTGCACGTCCAACCACTTCGACATCGCCCCGGTCCAGCGAAGCCAGCGGACCGACTTTCGGAGGGGGTAGAGCCAGAGGAACACGAAAATGAAAAGCGCCACGATCCCGGCAGTTTGCCCAACGTACCCCGAGGGTCGGAGCCAGGGGTGCAACGGATCGCGGACCCGCTCCCCCTGCTCCGCCAGGTAATACGATGCCCCAAAACCAGACAGGCCGAGGAGCCCGGCGACGACCAGCCCCACCAGGATCATCGACAAACGGGTTCCCGGCCGCGCTGGCGCGGCCGGTGCCCGTTCGGGGACGGGCGGGGCCTTCGGGCTCGGTGGGGCACCGGCCAGGCCTCCTGTGAGCGGTATGACCGGTCGGTTGATGGCTGGTTCCGCGCGTGAGGATCGGGTGTTCATGACTGGGCTTTTCAGGAACGGGTTCAGGCCCAGCAAAGGGCACAAAGTGTGCGAGATGTAGACGTGGGATCGTCTCTTGGTCGCACAAGCTAAGTGACAACATTACAACGAGATGAACCGCGGCCGCCTGACGGAACTCCGGCCCAACGCAACCGAAACGTTACAGCTGGAATGACCCGATACAACTGGAGCCTCGCACCCGCGTGGAACCGCTGATTTACGCCGCTTTCGCGCTCGTTCTCGGGCTGGCTATCGCAAGCCACGTCCGGCGGCACGCCCGGCGGGAGGCCGAGGCCGTTGCCGCCACGAGGAAAGCGGGGTTGTCGAGCAACGGCCCCCGGGCGCAACACCCCCACATCAGCGTGGACTGGTGCATCGGCTGCGGGGCCTGCGTCACGGCGTGCCCGGAAGGCGACGTCCTCGCCGTCCTCGCCGGGAAGGCCGCCTTGATCAACGGCCACAAGTGCATCGGCCACGGCCTCTGCGCCGAGGCGTGCCCGGTGGGCGCCATCGAGATCGTGATGGCCTCGCCGTCGATGACCGCGGACCTTCCTTCCTTGTCGGCCCAACTCGAGACCAGCGTTCCCAACCTCTTCATCGCCGGCGAACTGGGCGGCCTTGCTCTGATCAAGAACGCGATCAATCAGGGCCGGGACTGCGTCGACCGCATCATCGAGCGCCTGCCCAGCCTCCGGGTCAAGCCCGGCCCGGGCGAACCGCCACTCGACCTTGCCATCATCGGCGCCGGACCCGCCGTCCTGTCGGCGTCACTTCGGGCGCACGAGCACGGCCTCCGCGTCGTCACGCTCGAGAGCGAGGCATCCGCTGGAACCGTGGCCAAGCACCCTCGGCAGAAGCTGGTGATGACGAGCGCGGCGGAGTGTCCGTGCTACGGG
>CADEGB010000039.1 GCA_902826755.1 uncultured Gemmatimonadota bacterium | reverse complement strand
GTGGTGGTGGCGCTGATGACCCGACCGACCTCACCCATCCGGTCGATGGTCCCCTGATACCGGTCGGCCGGGACCTTGATTTCGACCGTACCGCTTCGAGGCGATTGGTCGCCGGTCTGAATCGCCGAATTGGCGATGTAACCGCCCACCGAGGCCGCGATCCCACTCAAGCGCTGGAGGGCGGCCTCGAGCGAGTCGACCCGAATCGACACCTGGCCGGTTCGGATCACCATCGAGAAAAAGCTGGCGGGTGACTGGCCCCGGACGGGATCGGCTCCGACCCGGGACATGAGGCCATCGCCCGATGGGGCCGGGATCCCGGCCGGCGCGGCGGCTGCGTCCAGGGTCGCCTTTTCCATTTCGACCCGTTCCTCCGGACGGTCGTTCGCGAGACAACCGGTCAATCCCATCCCGATCGCGAGTCCCCAGGCACCGATTCGACGACGTGACATTCGATCCTCCCCAAAACAAGTTGGCGGTCCGGGGAGAGTCCCGAGACCGCCAACCATGCACACGTCTCACCGCCACCCGATTCCAACCGGGGTCAGGGCACTCCTTTGGACCCGCAGCTCCCGTCGGCGGCCCGGACCGTCGGGTACTTGACCCCCAACTGCTCCAGGTACGTCCGATACTTGGTCGCGTCGTAGTAGAACGGCCGCATCTGCTCCCGATACCGGGCCAGAATTCCGGCGTTGAGATCGACGGCGGGCCGATCCTCGGGCCGGATCAGCGGTTCGTACTTGGTGTCCTTGGTCTGGACGTTCCGGAAATAGTCCCAGGCGTCCGTCACCAGCTTTGGCGTGAGGAGGATGTCGAGCATCGTCATGGCCATCGCCTTGGCGCCCGCGGTGGCACCCTGGTGGGCCACCGGCGTCGCCATCGCGATCGCGTCGGTCCAATTGTGCCCTGGGAGTCCGGGAATGTTCGACGGGAACCGGAGGGTCACCGACGGCACGGTCCACGTCACATCGCCGATGTCGTCGGAGCCGCCCCCGCGCATCTCCTCCATCCGCGGCGGCGTCCGGAGCGAATCCGACACGGTGGTGTCGAGTCCTTGGACCCGGACCTTCATTTCCGTCTGGAGGGCTCGGGCAAAGGTCTGGTCGTCCCCCGACCACTTCGGCATGCCCACCGCCCGGATGTTCGCGTGCATCGCGACCGCGATCGGCTTGTTGTGATGCTGCGGCCAGGCCGACCCGAGGACCCGGGTCGGGGCCAGGGTGGTACCCGTCATCAGGGCCGCGCCGGCGGCGATCGAGTCGCCGATGGCCCAGAGCGCCTTGATGTTCGGATAGTCGAGTTCCCGGAAGTAGTACCAGACCGACGCGTTCTGGGGGACCACGTTAGGCTGATCGCCACCGTTGGTGACGACGTAGTGGGACCGATGCGGCAACCGGAGATGTTCGCGCCGGAAGTTCCACCCGACGTTCATCAACTCGACCGCGTCGAGCGCACTCCGCCCCCGCCACGGCGCGCCGGCCGAATGGGCCGAGGTGCCGCGGAAGGTGTACTCGACCGAGACCAGGCCGGTTCCCTGCGGCTGACCCCAGGCGACCCCGAACTCGCTGCTGACGTGGCTGAAGATGTTGATGTCGACGTCGCGGAAGAGGCCCTGACGGACATAATACGCCTTGGTCCCGATCTGTTCTTCCGCCACGCCGGGCCAGAGTTTGAGGGTGCCGGGAATCCGTTCCCGCTCCATCAGCCGCTTGATGGCCAGCGCCGCGGTGATGTTGAGCCCCTGTCCAGCGTTGTGCCCCTCGCCGTGACCTGGACCGCCCGGCACCATGGGCGATCGACAGGCCACCCCCGGGAACTGCGACGCCTGGGGAATCCCGTCGATGTCGGAGCCGAGCGCAATGACGGGCTTGCCGGACCCCCACGTGGCCACCCACGCCGTCGGGATGCCGGCGTAGTTCTCCTCGACCGTGAACCCCTCCTTCCGGAGGAGCGCCACCAGGTATTTGGACGTCTCGGTTTCCTGGAAGCCGAGTTCCCCGTAGCTGAAGATCTTGTCAACGACTTCCTGGGTGAACTTTGCCCCCGCGTCGGCGTCGGCGGCCACTTCCTTCTTGAGCCGATCGAGCCGCGGATCAGGTTTCGACGCCCCTTTGCCCTGGGCGGCGGCGCGGCCGGCCAGGAACGCCGCGATGAGTAGAACGAGCGATGGTCGAGTCATGGGTCAGGGCGTCGCTTTGGCGCCGCAGCTCCCGTCCGGGCCGCGGACGGTCGGATACTTGATCCCGAGCTGGGCAAGGTAAGTCGGGTAGCGGGACGCATCGTAGTAATACGGGCGCATCTGTTCCCGGTACCGGGCCTGGATCTGTTGGTTGAGTTCGATGGCCGGTTTGTCCTCGGGCCGCACGAACGGCTCGTACTTGACGGTCTTCGTTTGGACGTTGCGATAGTAGTCCCAGGCGTCGGCCACCAGCTTGGGGTTGGTGAGGACGTCGACCATCGTCAGAGCCAGGGCTTTGGCGCCGGCGGTCGAGCCCTTGTGGGCGATCGGCGTCGCCATCGCGATCGCGTCGGCCCAGTTGTGGCCCGGGGTGCCCGGAACGTTGGCCGGATAGAACAGCTGCACGGTCGGGACGGCCCAGGACACGTCGCCGATGTCGTCGGAGCCGCCACCTTTGCGCTCGCTGTCCTTCGGCGGTTCGTCGAGTCCCCGGGCCACGGTGTCGAGGCCCTGGGGCGTCACCTTGAGTTCCTGCTGAATGGCCTTGGCGAAGGCCACGTCCTCCGGGGCCCACTTCGGCATCCCGACCCGCTTGATGTTGGCGGCAAGCGCCTCGGCGACCGGTTTGTTGAAATGGGGAGGCCACGCGGCGCCGAGCACCCGAACGGCGGCGAGTTTGGTGCCCGTCATCATCGCGGCGCCGGCGGCCACCGAGTCGGTGATGGCCCAGAGGTCCCGAATCCCCTTCGGCTCCAACTCCCGAACGAAGTACCAGACCGACGCCGTCGACGGCACCACGTTCGGCTGGTCCCCGCCGTCCCGAATGGTGTAGTGGGAACGATGTTCGAGCCGGAGATGCTCGCGGCGGTAATTCCATCCGACGTTCATCAACTCCACCGCGTCGAGGGCGCTTCGCCCGCGCCACGGCGCCCCGGCCGAGTGGGCGCTGGTGCCCTGGAACGAATAGAGCAGCGACACCAGGCCGCTGTACTCGTTCGGCGCGCCCCAGGGCGTGGTGAAGTTGTCGAAGACGTGGGTAAAGAAGCTGATGTCGACGTCCTTGAAGAGGCCGTCGCGAGCAAAAAACGCCTTGGTGCCGAGCTGCTCCTCGGCCACGCCGGGCCAGATCTTGATGGTGCCGGAGAGCTTTTCCCGAGCCATCAGGTTCTTGACCGCCAGCGCGGCGGTGACCACCACCGCCTGCCCGGAGTTGTGACCCTCGCCATGCCCTGGCGCGCCGGGCACCATCGGCTGCCGGCAGGCAATACCGGGCATCTGGGACGCCTGGGGAATGCCGTCGATGTCCGAGCCAAGGGCCATGACCGGCTTCCCCGAGCCCCAGGTTGCTACCCAGGCGGTCGGGATCCCACCGTATCCCTCCTCCACCGTAAAGCCCTCCCGACGCAGCAGGGCCACCAGGTACTTCGAGGTTTCGACCTCCTGGAAGCCAAGCTCGCCATAGCTGAAGATCTGGTCGTTGATCTCTTGGGTCAGCTTGGCGCGGCCGTCGACGTCGGCCGTGAGCGCTTGCTTGAAGGCCTCAACCCGGGGATCGGGCTTGGGGGCCTTGGCGGCTGGTTTGGCCTGCGCGGCAAGCGGGAGCGCACCGGCAAGGAGGGCGAACAGGGACGGGAGGAGTCTGGGCATCGATTTTCGGTCGGAGGAGGGGGAGCGATACGCCGCTACGAGTCAAATAATGGCGCCGGCCCCGGTTTCTGCAACAGGTGGCGGGGCGCCCCTCGAGGCCACGGGGGGGGGGGAACCAGGGCCCGGCCCCCAGCGTATCTTGCGAGCAACCTACCCCGCGAGTCGCGATGGCCGACCTGGTCCGGAGACATCCCGCCCTCAGTCTCCTGGTGCTCGCCATGATCTTCGGTGCCGTGCTGATCGCCCCGGTGGCGTTCGGTTTGCTTCCGCCCGCGTTCCTCCAACTCGGCGCCGCGAGCGCCAGTGCCGCGGGACTGGTGCTCGCGGCGGTGGAGGGCGGCCGGGGCGCGGTCGTCGACTTGCTGCGTCGCGGGTTGATCTGGCGGGTCGGCGCCCGCTGGTGGGCCTTCGCCTTCCTGTTCCCGATCGTGCCAACCGTGGTCGCCCTGTATCTCGGCTCGGCCATCGGCCATCGGCCGCTCGACTGGTCTGGCCTGCCACCGTTCTGGCAGGGCATCCCGAGTTTGATCTTCCTCATCGTCGCGGCGGGTATCGGGGAGGAATACGGCTGGCGGGGGTTCGGGGTCACCCGGGTTCAGCGCCGTCATGACCCGCTCGTCGCGAGCCTCATCATCGGCGCCTGCCATGCGGTGTGGCACCTGCCGTTGTTCCTGGTCGAGGGCGAGGCATACCAGGGACTGGCCGCCCAGCACGGACTCCCGGTGGCGTTCCTGGGCTTTTCCGCGATGGTGGTCGCCTCCGCCGTCCAGTTCTCCTGGCTCTTCAACCGAACGCGAGGGAGCGTCCTGCTGGTGGCGGTCTTCCACGGCGCCACCAACGCGTGGAACGGCTACCTCGACATCTTTCGCGTTGGCATGACCGGCGTTGTCGTCTATATCGCCCTGATGGGGGTGGTGGCAGCCGTTCTGGCTCGCGATCTCCGCCGGTTGCCCCCGGACCTTACGGCCGGGTCCGCGTAAAGATCGGCTTGGTCGGGAGCCCGCGCGGATCGACGACCGCGCCGTTCCGGACCACGAGTTCCAATTGGCGGATGTTCCGGATGTCGGCCAGTGGGTCGGCCCGGAGGATGAGGAGATCGGCCACCTTGCCGGCCTCGACGGTGCCAACCTGGGCCAGGGCCCGTGACGCCATGGCCCCGTGTTTGGTGGCGGCCACCAGCGCCCCCATCGGTGTCATCCCGAGTTCCACCAGACCCTCGATCGACAGGATGGTGCCAACGCCGGGCTCCCGCGCCCGCCAGGCCCCGGGGTCCTTGTCGAACTCGGGCGCGGTGCCAAGATCGTTGTCAGTGGCGATCGACACGATGCAACCCTCTCGAACGAGCCGTTCCGCGTTGGCCCGATAGACCCGCGGCTGATTGGGTCGGATCGTCCCTTCCAGGATTTCGTGCTGGGTCCGGTCGCGCTTTGGCCACACCCGGGTGCCGCGACTGGTATCCTGCGCTTTTTCGGCCGCCTCCGCCTCGGCCCGCCGACGGGCCGCCAGGAAATCCCGCCAGGATTTGCCGGTGTGGCTGTTGATGTTCATCGAGCAGATGACCTTTCGGTCGATGAACTCCTTGACCAGTTCGTCGGTCAACGCCGTCTCCAACACCTCCGGATGCTGCACCAGATCGACACCGGCCTGGAGCGCGATGAGCAGCCCTTCCGGAGAGGTCGCGTGGGTTTCCGCCACCTTGCCCCGCCGGTGGGTTTCGTCGACGATGACCTGGACCTGCCGGGGGGAGAAGACCAGCGGGGTCGGAAACGAGGTGTGGACGGTTCCCCCGAACTTGACGAAGTCGACACCCTTGTCGAGGTAGCGATTCATCGCCGCCCGAAGCGAATCCGGGGCGAGGTACATCCACTCCTCGCCGCTCCCCTCGGTGATCGCGTCGTTGAGCTGCTCCTGCCAGAGGTTGACGGGGCGCGGCGGTCCGAACGACGGCGCGAAGAACCCGCCCCATCCGACGATGTTACCGGCCACGAGGAGCCGCGGACCGATCACCTCGCCCCGGGCAATCGCGTCCCGCACCGCCAGCAGCGGCTTCATGATCCCGTAGCTGTCGCGGATCGTGGTGATGCCATGCTTGAGGTGCAGCTGGGCGCCCTCGAGGGTGATGTCGAACCGCTGATCCTGATAGCGGATGTTCGACTCCATGCTGCCGCCCAGCGAAATGTGGACGTTGGTGTCGATGAAGCCGGGCGTGACGAACTTGCCGGCGCCATCGATCCGGCGGGCGCAGCTCGGAACGGTCACCGAACCTCCGGGCCCCGCCGCCTCGATTCGGGCGCCTCGGACGAGAATCGTGGCGTCCCGGACTGGAGCGCCGCCATTGCCGTCGATCAGCGTCGCGCCGACGATGGCCAACGCGCACGGCTCCCGGGTCTGGGCGGCGGCAGGACCGGCCACCAGCAGGAGCGCCGGAACCACCCGACGGAGGCCGCGCGATGAGCGAAGGGCGATCGACGAGACGCTGTTCATGACGAGCTCCGGATTAGAGCGGCAACCCGAACGGCGGTGGCGGGGCGGTTCGGGACCTCATGGAATGGACTGGGAGTTCGGGGAAGTTATCCGTCCCCACCAAACCGGGCCACGCCGCGGCGACGCCTGGTTCGGCTAACTTCCCTTTCCGCGCCGGCCACCAGGGCCGGCGCCCGGTCGGATGGGAGCACCGTGAGTACAGATCGACGGTACAGCGAAGCGGAAGTGGCGGCGATCTTCGAACGAGCCGCCGAGTCGCAGGCCACCGGGTCGGTTCAGCCCTCGGGGCCGGGCGGCATGACGCTGGCTCAGTTGCAGGAGATTGGCCGCGACGTCGGGATCCCGGCGGAGTTGATCGCGGCCGCGGCCCGGAGTGTCGCGGTGGTCCCCGCCCCAGACCCGGATCGATCGTACCTCGGGTTCCCCATTGGCGTCGGCCGGACCGTGGAGCTCGGCCGGACCCTGACGGACGAGGAATGGGAGCGTCTGGTCGTGACGTGTCGGGAGGTGTTTGACGCCCGCGGGGTGGTGCGCCAGGAGGGCAACCTGCGACAGTGGACGAACGGGAACCTCCAGGTGCTCCTCGAACCGGGAGTGTCCGGACAACGCCTCCGACTCCGCACCACCAGGGGCGACGCCGCGGCCACGATCTCGCTCGCCGCCCTGAGCGCCGGCGCCGGCGCGGTCGGCCTGATCGCGCTGGCGCTTGGGGTGACGGATCGATGGGCCGACGTCATCATCGCGCCCGTCGTGGCGTTCCTGGCCGGCGGAGGCACCTTGGCCTATCTGGCCTGGCGGTTTCCACGGTGGGCTCGCGAACGGACCCAGCAAATGGCGGCGATCGCGAACCGGCTCATTGGCCGGTAGGGTGTCGAATCGGGCGGCAGCATTCCGCGCCCGCGGCGGTGTTCGTTGGCTGACCATTCCTCTTTGGCTTTCGCCAATCGCCTCGCTGTCTCGACTTCCCCGTGAGGAGAGAGCCCGAGCCGTCCGAGTTCCGCCAGGGAGCCGAGCGAGGAGGCGGGAATCCTGGTGCCACGGCCCCTTGCCCCCTATCCGAGATCCCGTCGCTGCCTGACCAGGACAATAAGCGGCCGCAGGACCCACCAGATGAACAGGACGACCGCGAGCACCAGCACGGCTCCGTGAATCATGCTGGCGTGGCGAGGGAGATCTTCCTGGGCGTTCTCGATCACGGCACGGACGGCGAAGTAGAGAACGGCCGTCTTGGCGGCGGCGTACAGCAGGGCGGCCACAACCAAACGTGGCGTCAACTCAACCTGGTCACCCTTCATCGAGGATCACTCCCCGGGTCCGTTTCCGGGACCCTCTCCTTCGGCCTGATTCCCGGGTGATACGCGGAGCCGGCCGCCGCCCGGGAGTGAGCGGCCTCAGCGTTCGGGCCCATCCCTGTCGGCGCCGGGCGGCGGCAACGCCGCCACGATCAGGCGAAGGGCCCGCTGCAGGTCGACCAACCCAACCCGCGATCCCGGAAAGTGCCCCATCCGAACCACGACGAGGTCGAGCGAGGGAACAACGTAGGTCTCCTGCCCACCGGCGCCGCGGAAGGCAAACGCGTCACGCGGAAGCGGCCACTGCCCCCGGCCGTTGACCCACACCATGCCGCCGTAGCTCGAGTCCGCCCACGCCGGAGCGGGCGTCGAGACCAGCCGTGTCCACCCCTCCGGCAGAATCCGCTCGCCGTTCCACACCCCGTCGTTCAGATAGAGCATGCCGAGGCGGGCCCAGTTTCGGGGGGTCCCGTAGTCGTAGCCTGAGAGCAGGAAGTTGCCGTAGGGATCGGTCTCCAGAACCTGCCGACGGATCCCGATCCGATCGAACAGGGCCCGCTGCGGCCAGGTGAGGTACTCCTCGCCCCGGGCTCGCACCGCATCCCGGATCAGCTGGCCAAGGGCCATGACGTCGGCGTTGCGGTAGCGACCCCTGGTGTTGGGCGGGAATTGGAGGTCGCGCGTCGCGGCGAACTGGAAGGCGTCGATGGCGCCGGTGTATATGAGATCGTGATCGTGATAGCCGGGCAGGTCTTCGGGGCTGCCGCGGCTGAACCGGAGCCCGCTCGACATCCGGAGCAGGTCGATGACCCGGATGGCCGCCCGGGGATCCCCCGGCGTGCGGTGCCACTCGGGAATGGGCGCCGGGTCCTCGAGCCGGAGAGCGCCCTGTTCGACCAGCACGCCAACCAGGGTGCCGGTAATGCTCTTGCCCATCGACCAGCTCTCGAGCTGCGTGTCGCGCTGCGCCCCGTTGCCGTAACGCTCGGCCACGATCCGGCCGCGGTGAACCACGATCGCGCCCGCCGTGAATCCTTCGGCGCTCGCGAACATGGTGTCCACTGCCCGGCGGATGGCCGCAACGTCCACACCGGGAGGGAATGGCTCGGTCGAGAGCTGGTCTCCCATGGGCCACGGGGTGCGGGCGGCATCCGGCAGTCGTGAGACCACCGGGACCGGCGCGAAGTGCACGGTGTCGATGCCCGGCTGATGGATGACGCAGCCCTGATCACCGTAGCGCTTTGCCTCGCGCACGGTGCGGCCCGCGAGGGTGACCCGGACCAGCTGGCGGCGACGGTCCACGTGGAGGTCGGTGATCGAATCGAGCGCGGGACCGAGGAAGTAGTCGGCCACGTGGGCCCGGGCTTCCGCGAGATCGCGACCCGACACGAACAGCGCCGAGCAGAGCACCTTGGCGGTGCCGGCGACGCGCCAGCTCTCCGGACTGTCCGGCGGCATACCGGGCTGGGCCCCAACCGGGGCTGCCAACGCCGCCATGATCAGGGGCACCGGCGCGAGCGCGCGGACGAACTGAATCATCCGATCAATCTACGGTCCGGTTCGCTCGGGTGCGAACCGTCGGACACACCACCCCTGCTGGCCCGGACCCTGACCGTTTCGAGCATGGCGACCCGGCGATTCAAGTAGATTATCTCGATCCACGCCTGATCATCTCAGACACCGGAGCGCGCCCGCCATGTCGGCTGTCCGTTCGAAGCGTCGGTTCGCCCATGCCGTCCTGGCGGTCTTCGCCGCCGTCCTGATCTGCCCCGCTGCCGGCGCCGCCCAGACGCCACCCGCGCCGTGGGACGTGACCCAGGCACGCGGGAAGACCCGCGCGATCGACTTCGTCACCCGGGAAGGCACCTGGATGACGGTCGACCCCTCGCCCGACGGGCAGTGGATCTACTTCGACCTGCTTGGCCACGTCTACCGGGTTCCGGCCACGGGCGGCGCGGCCGTCAGTCTCACCCAATCCAGCGGGGTGGCACTGAACTACCAGCCCGCGGTCTCGCCCGACGGCCGGACAATCGCGTTCATCTCCGACCGCAAGGGCCAGAACAACCTCTGGATCATGGACGCCGACGGCGGCAATCCCCGCCAGGTGGAATCCGATCTCTCCGCCCGGACCAATGATCCGGTCTGGACCCCCGACGGCCAGTACATTCTGGTCGAACGGCGAACCCTGCCCGGCGGATCCGGCGGAAGCGGCCTCTTCATGTTCCACCGCAACGGCGGGAAGGGCGTCCCGGTCGTCGACGGCCAGCAGGCCCGCGGCGCCGCCTGGCCCTCGCCGAGCGGGGACGGTCGCTATCTCTACTTCCAGGAGAACACCCCGGGCGAAACCGTGTCCTGGACCCACGGCGAAGACGGCGACGATCGGACGGTCGACGACATTCTCCAGGGTTCGGTCCAGCTCCGCCGACTCGAACTCCGTTCCGGACGGATCGAGCCGCTCACCGGTGGCCTCCCGACCCGCCAGTTCCGGATCTCGAGCGGAAGCGCCTACGCGCCGGAGGTGTCGCCGGACGGGAAGTGGCTGGCGTTTGCCCGCCGGATTCCCGACGGGACGTTCAGCTTCAAGGGACACCGCTTCGGACCCCGGACCGCGCTCTGGCTCCTCGACCTCGAGACCGGGCGGGAGCGGATCCTGATGGACCCGATCGAGCTCGACATGACGGAGGCCATCAAGGTGCTGCGGATTCTCCCCGGGTATCGCTGGACGGCCGACGGCCGATCGCTGGTGATTGCCCAGGGCGGCAAGATCCGGCGCGTCGACATCGCCACCGGCGCGGTCACGACGATTCCGTTCGAAGCTCGGGTTCAACGAACCATTTCGGAGCAGGCCTACCGGCCGTTCCGGATCGAGGACGGGTCGTTCGAAACCAAGTTCCATCGCTGGCAGACCGCCTCGCCTGACGGACGGCTCCTGGCGTTCGAGGCCACTGGACGGGTCTGGGTCACCGCGCGGACCGGGGGCACCCCGCGCCGGCTGACGACCGGGGGCGAGTCGACCCTGGAATACGCGCCGGCCTGGTCGCCGGACGGGCAGTGGATCGCGTTCGTCACCGTCAACGACCGGGCCGAGGGGCAGTTGTGGAAGGCGCCGGCGGGGGGAGGCGCGGCGGTCCAGTTGACCACCGAACCCGGCGAGTATCTCCACCCGGTCTGGGCACCGGACGGGCGGGAGATCATCGTGGCCCGCGGCGCCGGGGCAAGCATCAACCACTGGTCGCTGACCCACAGCCCCTACTACGACATCGGGTCGGTGTCCGCCGCCGGCGGCCGGTTCCGCACCATTACCCGGGCCCCGATGCCCGAGGGCAGTTTCTTCTCGTTCTTCCGCCAGCAGACGCCGCGGCCAAGCGTCACCGATGACGGCCGGGTCTGGTTTCCGGACCTTCAGCTCTCAGCGGCCGGGAGTCGCTGGGTCCTCGTGTCGGTGGCGCCCGACGGCACCGATCGCCGGGAGCTGCTGTCGTTCCCGTACGCCGACGAGATCGTCGTGTCGGGCGACGGTCGCCGGGCCGCCTTCAACGAGGGTGACAACGTCTACTGGGTCCCGATCCCACCACTCGGCGCCGCCACCAAGCCGATCGCGATCGAGAAGAAGAACGGCAGCCTGCCGATCACCACGGTATCGACCGCCGGCGGCCTTTACCCCCGGTGGCGCGGCGGCGTCCTCGAGTTCGGCAGCGGCAACCGGTACTTCCGCCATGACCCGACCACCGGTCGAACCGATACGACCACCGTCCGGCACACCGTAACGCGCGCCCTCCCGAAGGGCCGAGTGGCCCTCACCAACGCGCGGCTCGTGACGCTCGACAACCGCCGGATCATCGAACGGGGCACCATCGTCGTGGACGGCGCTCGGATTGCCTGTGTCGGGCGCTGCTCCACCACCGGAGCCCGGATCATCGACGCCGGCGGCAAGACCATCGTGCCGGGTTGGGTCGACATGCACTCTCATTTCTTCCGGGAGTATCGGGGCGTCTTCCCGAAGCACATGTTCGAAACCGGGGTGGCCCTGGCGCACGGGGTGACGAGCAACCTCGACAACTCGATGTGGAGCCAGGACGTCTTCCCGGTGGCCGAGATGATCGAGGCCGGCGAGGTGATCGGTCCGCGGACGTTCACCACCGGTGACCCCCTGTACGCGGGCGACGGCTCCCGCCAGAACGATCTCAGCAGCTACCAGGTGACGGACGACAACATCGCGCGGCTGCAGTCGTGGGGCGCGGTTTCGCTCAAGCAGTACATGCAGCCCCGGCGCGACCAGCGGCAATGGGTGAGCGACGTGGCGCGGAAACGCGGCCTGATGGTCACGGCCGAGGGCGCCGATCTGCCGTACAACCTGAGCATGATCATGGACGGACAGACGGGTTGGGAGCACCCGATGTCGTACGCGCCGATCTACTCGGACGTGAGCACCTTCTTCGGCAAGGCCAACACGTTCTACTCCCCCACCGCGGTGGTGGGCGGCGCCGGCCCCTGGAACGACGAGTTCTTCTTTGGCGAAAAGGACATCTGGAAGGACGCCAAGCTCCGGCTCTGGATGCCGTGGCGGCAGTTGATTCCCCACTCCCGCCGCCGGATGCTCCGGCCGGCCACCGACTACAGCTTCCCGTTCCTGGCCCAGTCGGTGGCCGATCTGATCGCGGCGGGAGGGCACGGGGCCATCGGGGCCCATGGCCAGCAGCACGGCCTGGCGTCGCACTGGGAAGTCTGGATGTACGCGACGGCGTTAGGCGCTCACGGCGCGCTCGAGATGGCGTCGATGGGGGGTGCCACCATGCTCGGCGCCCAGCAGGACATCGGCAGCCTGACCGTCGGCAAGCTCGCGGATCTGATCGTCCTCGACCGGAACCCGTTGGCCGACATCCGGAACACGACTTCCATTCGGTGGGTCATGAAGGGCGGCACCCTCTATGACGGGACCACCCTGGACGAAGTCTGGCCGACGGCGCGGGCCTACGGGGCCCGGCCCTGGGTCGACGAAGCGGCGCTCCGATCGGACGACCGTTCGACCGACCACCACGATCGGCCGCGCTGAGCGATGACCGGCCGGGGCCCTTTCCGGAGCTCCGAGGCGACGTTCGAGTTGCCCAGTGAAATCGACATCGTCGTCTAGGCGGTCGGTTTCCGCGCCACCAGGGTCAGGATGGAATAGACCGCGCAGATGTCCTGATCCTGGTTGGTCACCTCCACATCCCACTCCACCACACCCTGCGGCACCCCGTCCGGGGGCGTGTCCTTGGCGGTCTTCTGCTTGCAGGTAAAGCGGACCTGGATCGTGTCGCCCGGATAGACCGGCTTGGTGAACCGGAGCCGCTCGAGCCCATAGTTGGCCAGCACCGGACCCTTGGGCGGATAGACGAACAACCCCGCCGCGGCCGAGAGCACGAAATAACCGTGAGCCACCCGCCGGCCAAAGAGCGAGTCCTTGGCCGCGATCTCGTCGGTGTGGGCGTAGAAGTAGTCGCCCGACATCCCAGCGAAATTGACGACGTCCGCCTCGGTGACGGTGCGCCGATGGGTAAACAGCGTGTCGCCCACCTGGATGTCCTCGAAGTGCTTCGAGAACGGATGCGCCACGTCGGTCGGGGTATCGGCGCCCTTGGTCCACACCCCGGTGACTCTCGTGATGGTCTGGGGATGCGCCTGGACCGCGGTGCGCTGGAGATAGTGCATTACGCTCCGCATCCCACCCATCTCCTCGCCTCCACCCGCCCGCCCCGGTCCGCCATGCACCATGTGCGGCAGCGGCGAGCCATGGCCGGTTTGCTCTTTGGCGGAACGCCGGCTCACGATGTTGAGGCGGCCATGGAAAGCGGCGGTGCCGAGCACCACGTCGCGGGCCACGTCGTCGCTCGCGGTAAAGAGAGAGCCGCAGAGGCTCCCTTTGCCCCGTTTGGCCAGTTCACACGCCTCGGCCACGCTCTGATAGCCCATGACGGTGCTGACCGGACCGAACGCCTCGATGTCGTGGGCCGCGCTGGTGCCGAGGGGATCGGCGCAGTGGAGCAACATCGGGGGAAAAAAGGCGCCCTTGCCGCGGTCGGCGCCGGTCACCGTGAAATTGTCGTAGTCGCCGAACACCACCGTGGCGGCCGCCTTGATGCCGTCGACGCTCTTCCGGACTTCCGCCACCTGAGCCCGGCTCGCGAGCGGCCCCATTCGGACCCCCTCGACGGAGGGATCGCCGAGCGTGGAGCCCGCCAGGCGCTTGCCAAGCGCCTTGATCACCTCGTCGGAATACGCCGCGGGCACGATGGCGCGTCGGATGGCGGTGCAGCGCTGCCCCGCCTTCAGGGTCATTTCGCGGGCCACTTCCTTGATGTAGAGGTCGAACTCTTCGGTGCCCGGGGCCGCGTCGGGGCCGAGCATGCAGAAGTTGAGTGAGTCCGCTTCCATGTTGAAGCGGATCGACTCCTCGATGATCCGCGGGTGGGCCTTGAGCTTCCGGCCGGTCGAGGCCGATCCCGTGAACGTCACCACGTCCTGGCAGGTCAGGTGCTCGAACAGGTCGCCGACGCCGCCCACGATCAGCTGAAGTGCCCCCTCGGGCAGGATCTTCGAGTCGATCATGGCGCGAACCACCAGCTCGGTCAGGAAGCTGGTGGCGGTGGCGGGCTTGACGATGGCTGGCATCCCGGCCAGGAACGTCGGGGCCAGCTTCTCGAGCATGCCCCAGACGGGGAAGTTGAAGGCGTTGATGTGGACCGCCACGCCCTCGAGCGGGACGCAGACGTGCCGGCCGACGAAGGTGCCGCCCTTGGAGAGCGGCTCGACATCGCCGTCGACGTAGAAGGTCTCGTTGGGCAGTTCGCGACGGCCCTTGCTCGAGTAGACGAAGAAGGTGCCGATCCCGCCCTCGATGTCGACCCAGGAGTCGCTCTTGGTGGCCCCGGTGGCGGCCGACAGCGCGTAGAACTCGTCTTTCCGCCCCATCAGGTACTGGGCCAACGCCTTCATCATCCGGGCCCGCTCATGAAAGGTGAGCTTCCGCATGGCCGGTCCGCCGACTCGGCGGCCGTATTCGAGCATGGCCTTGAAGTCGAGGCCCTCGCTCGAGGCGGTGGCGACGGGTTCGCCGGTGACGGCGTGGAGCATGGTGGCGGGGGTGCCGGTTCCGGCAACCCACTGACCTTGGGCGAATGAAGCCAGCTTGCGCACGGGGTACTCCGTCGGGCAATTGGGGTGAGGCGGGGTCGATCGGGTCCAGCGGCCAAAGTAATGCCGAGGCCGCGTCGAGCGAGAGGGGGGAACACGGCCACGGGGATCAGGGGGCGGACCTACGACCCCCAGTGGCCCCTACCGTCGCGGTTTGAGGGAGTCGCCCGGGAGCCGCCCGAGCGCCCCCACCAAAAGCGAGTACCGTTCGGCCCACTCGGCCGCCGGCCACGCCGCCCGGGCCACCGCCCGGGCGGCTTCGTCGTCGCCACAGACTCGCAGCTGGAGGATCCGGGACATCGCGTCGACCCTGATCCGAGCGGCGTCAAACGAGGCGCCAGCTTGGCGGGCGCGGGTCAAAGCGGCCGAGTCGAGCACCGGCGCGGCATGGCGGGCAAAGGCGGAGTCGGCTCGCTGACCGACGAGCCGGGGGCAGAATGCACGAGTCGCGTCGGTGATTCGGCCCGCTCCGACCCGATGGACCCGCACCGCCACGGGGGTTTCCGCCATCGACGGACCGAGTCCGTAGAAGGCCACGGTCTCGATCAACACCACGCCCGCACCCGGGAGCGGGATCAGGTCCGGCCAGAAGCCCAACTCGACCACCACAGGTCCGGGCCAGCGCAGGCCAATGACCGCCGACCGCCAACTGCCGCGGTTCCCACCGCCCTCCTCGATGGCGATGACCACGTCGTGATGCCCGTCTCCGTCGAGGTCGCCGGTCCAGGGGTCGAGCCGAGCCCCGAATCCGAAGCCCTGCCAGACCACCGTCCCATCGGGTCCGGTTACCTCGGCCAGGCACCTCCGTTCCTCATCAACCCCTTGCCCGCCGGCCACGATCCGGACGGCAAACCCGCCCGGGAGCGCGCGTTCCTCGACCACGCCTGTCGGGGAGCTGGCGTACTGGCACTCTTCACCTGCAAACGACCAATCGACCCGACGGATTCCGGTCGTCGCGGCGGCCGCAAGGATCAGGAGAAGCAGAGTGACCATGTCTTTCACCGGCGCATCGGCTCGACCTCAGATGACGGGAACGAAGAAGAACGACTTCCTGCGCCACAGCAGGCCATCCCGAAACCGATAGCAGTCCGCGAACGGCACATCGAGCGGGGTGCCATCCTGGGCATGACCGACGAAACGGCCCCAACAGGCTCCCGTCTCATCCCCGATCGCAAAGGCCTCGAAGCGATGCTCTCCCCGAATCGACCGGATGTCCCGATAGAAACGGAGGTTGGCGTCCCGCCCCTCGAACCGCGCGAACCCAGGGCGTTCGTACTCCAGGTCGGGGTGAAAAAACCGTTCGAGCCCATCCCAATCGCAGGCATCGATGACCCGGAACATCGCTTCGAGCTCCGCTTGATTCACGACGACCTTCCTTCCTAAGTGGTTTCGCCGACCCGGGCCAAACCTCGAACCACCAGACCGGCGGGCTCCGCTCGGCACCCCGAGGTGTTCTGACCACACCACAGCGGCGAGAAGTCGGCGCTGCCAACGCGCTCGGCGCGGGCCCGAAGGGGGGCCATGGCGGTCGCAGCGAGCGGAAAGGCCGGCGCCGCCGGGTGGATGGCGCCAAGTTCCCTGATGATCCGATTCACGACGCCGCGGGCGGGTCGGCCAGTGAAGAGGTTGGTCAGGGCGGTGTGTTCCGCGCCGGCGCCGGCCAACGCGGCGCGATGCACGGCACTGGTCGTGGCCTCGGGACACCGGAGAAACGCGGTCCCGACCTGGGCCGCGACGGCCCCCAGGGCCAACGCGGCGCGGACCCCCTCGGCATCGGCAATCCCCCTGGCCGCCACCACCGGCACGCGCACCGCGCCCACGACCTGACGCACCAGGGCCAGCGTGCCGACCTGCGTCGTCAGGTCGTCGCCAAGAAACATCCCGCGATGCCCGCCCGCCTCGACGCCTTGGGCGATGATGACGTCCACGCCCCGCCGCTCGAGCCACCGCGCCTCGGCCACCGTCGTGGCGGACGAGAGAATCGTGGCTCCCCAACTCCGAACCCGAGCCAGCAGGTTGTCATCGGGCAGCCCGAAGTGGAAGCTCACCACCGGTGGCTCGAACTCGGCCAGCACGGTGGCCGTCTCGGCGTTGAAGGGAACCCGCGCCGCCGCCTCGGGAATCGCGGCCGGGTCGAGGTCCAGCTCCCGGTAATACGGCGCCAGAGTGGCCCGCCACCGGCGCTCCCGCTCCTCATCGGGCGGCGGAATCTGGTGACAGAAAAAATTCACGTTGACGGGGCGCACGGACGCTCCGCGGATGGCCTCAAGTTCGGCGCGGAGCTGCGGCACCGTCAGGAGGGCGGCGGGAAGGGAGCCGAGACCACCCGCCCGAGTGACCGCGAGCGCGAGGGCACTTCCCTGGGAACCGGCCATCGGTGCCTGGACGATGGGAAGGGCGACGCCGAGCGGATGAACCATGGTTCGATGGGTCGATTCGAGAGAGGCGAACCATAATCGGATCTGGGCAGCGACGGCCTGCAACGATTTCGGAAGACACCGAGTCTAACGCGAACGCGGCACCCCTCCCGCGCGGCCTCCACTCGTTGCCCCGACATGCCGAATTTCCGACTCGCGCTCCGAACCCTGATGCGTGCCCCCCTCATCACCGGGGTGGCCATCGCGTCCCTGGCCCTCGGCATCGGCGCCAACACCGCCATCTTCTCGCTCATCCAGCGGATGCTGCTCCGGTCCCTCCCGGTGGCCGATCCCGATCGGCTCGTCAACATCCTGGCCTCGTGGCCGAACCCCGGCTCCCAGAGTTGCAACCAGGCCGGAGGGTGCGACATCATCCTGACCTACCCGATGTTTCGGGACCTCGAGAAATCCCAGACCGTCCTGACCGGTCTGGCGGGTCAGCGGACCATCGGCGCCGATCTGGCCTTCCGCGGGCGCAGTCTCTCCGGCGAAGGCGTGGCCGTGTCCGGCTCCTACTTCCCGGTCCTCGGCCTCACGCCAGCACTCGGCCGTCTCTTCGGACCGAACGACGACCGGACCGTGGCCGGGCATCCGGTGGTGGTCCTGGCCTACCACTACTGGGCCAACGAACTGGGGTCCGACCCGACCGTCCTCGGCCAGGCCATCATCGTCAACGGGAAGCCGCTCACCATCGTGGGCGTTGGGCCGAAGGGTTTCGAGGGCACCACGCTCGGAACCCGGCCGCGAGTGTTCGTCCCGCTCACGATGCGGGCGGTGGTCGAGGGATGGGGCGAAGATGCGTACGAGGATCGCCGGAGCTACTGGATCTATGCGTTCGGCCGGCTCAAGCCTGGGGTCACCCGCGCGGAAGCGGCCAGCCAGTTGAACGGGATCTACGCCCCGATCCTGACCGACATCGAGGCGCCGCTGCAAAAGGGGATTCCCGAGCAGATGATGGCGCAGTTCAAGGCCAAGCGGCTCCGCGTGGAACCCGGCCAGCAGGGCCAGAGCAGCCTGATGGGGCAGACGCGGACGCCCCTGGCGCTCCTCCTGGGCGTCACCGCCATCGTGCTCCTGGTGGCCTGCACCAACGTGGCCAACCTGCTCCTGGCCCGAGCGGCGGCGCGCTCCTCCGAGATGGCGGTCCGCTCGTCCTTGGGCGCGGGTCGGGGCCAACTGATCGGCCAACTGCTCGCCGAGGCGGGGCTGCTGGCGGTCGCCGCGGGCGTGGCCAGCCTGGCGGTGGCTCGCGGCACCCTCACGTTGATCACCTCGTTCATTCCCTCGGAGTTGATCCGCAACCTGAGCTTCTCGATCGACGGACCGGTCCTCGTGTTCGCCGCGGTCGTCTCGATCGCCACCACGCTCATCTTCGGCCTCCTGCCCGCCGTGCACAGTACCCGGCCCGATCTCCTCGCGGTCACCAAGTCCAATCCGGGGCGAGGATCGGTTGGCCGCAAGACGGTTCGATTCCGGACCGGCCTCGTTACGGCGCAGATCTCCCTCTCGATGGCCCTGCTCTGCTCGGCTGGGCTGTTCATCCGCAGCCTCACCAACGTCAACCGGGTTCAGCTCGGCATTCGAGCCGACAGCGTGGTCGTCTTTGCCGTGTCGCCAGTGCAGATCGGCTACGACTCGGTCCGATCGCAGACCTTCTTTGCGCGGCTCACCGATGAGTTGGCCGCGCTGCCGGGAGTCACGGCGGTCACCAGCGGCATGGTGCCGGTCCTCCGCGGGTGGAGCAACGGCGGTGACGTCGACGTTGACGGGTTCGAGACCAGGCCGGAGTCTGACGTCAACACCCGGACCAACTACGTCGGCCCCGACTATTTCAAGACGCTGGGGATTCCGGTCCTCGCTGGCCGGGAGTTCACCGTCGGCGACGGCCCCAGCTCGCCTCGGAAGGCGGTGATCAACGAGGCGTTCGCCAAGAAGTTCAAACTGGGCACCAACCCGATCGGGCACCGTCTCCGGATGGGGAACGCGCTCGTCTCGGACACCCGACGGAATCCCGACGCGGAAATGGAAATCGTCGGGCTGGTCAAGGACGCGGCCTACAACGAGGTCAAGGCCGAGATCCCGCCCGTCCTGTTCATGGCCGCTCGGCAGAACCAGTGGCTGGGCCGGCTTAATTTCTACGCTCGGACGTCGGGAAGTACCACCGCCTTGATGGGTTCCATCGAACCGCTGGTGGCCCGGCTCGAGCCTAACCTCCCGGTGGCGGATCGCATCACCTTGCCGCAGCAAGTCCGGGAGAACGTGTACCTCGACCGGATGATCACGACCTTCTCCGCGGGGTTCGCGATCCTCGCCACCCTGCTCGCGGCCGTCGGCCTCTATGGGGTGCTCGCCTACACCATCGCGCAACGGACCCGCGAAATCGGCCTCCGGATG
>CADEGB010000038.1:18091-19805 GCA_902826755.1 uncultured Gemmatimonadota bacterium | reverse complement strand
GAGGCGCTCGGCAAGCGCTCGATGATGGCGCTGGCCGCCGTGGCGTTTCTGGCGGTGTACCGGGAAGGGTTCGAAACGGTCCTGTTCTACAAGGCCCTCGCGGTGTCCGGCGGGAGCGCGGCGGCCACCGGCCCGATCGCCGCCGGATTCGTGGCGGCGGCGGTGGTCCTGGCGGGGATCTACGTGGCCATCAACCGATTCGGCGTCCGGCTTCCGCTCAAGCCGTTCTTCGGGGTCACCAGCGGGTTCCTCTACCTGATGGCCTTCATCTTTGCCGGCACGGCCGTGGCGGAACTGCAGGAAGGCGGGTTCCTCCCGATCACCTCGATTCCCGGGATGTTCCGGGCACCGACCTTCGGGATCTACCCCACGGTGCAGTCGGTGGTGGCGCAGGGCCTCCTGGTTACCCTCGCGGCCGTCGCGATCGTCTGGACCTTCCTCATCGCGCCGCGCCGGACCCCGGTGGCGGCCGCGCCGCCCGTCCGGCGGTCTCGGACCCCTTCCCGCGGTAGCGCCCGCCGCTGACCGTTCCGGCGGTTCGCGTGCCGGTTCCGATCCCGGCTATCGTTCGGATCGAGGATCGGGATGTATACCACCTGCATCTACTGCCATAAGCCGCTTGGCGCCAATCAGGCCATCGAGGCCTTCCCGGTTGGCCGCCGGCTGGCCTTCGACCCCGCCCGGGGCCGGCTCTGGGTGGTGTGCCGGTCGTGCGAACGATGGAACCTCAGCCCTCTCGAAACCCGCTGGGAAGCCATCGAGGAATGCGAACGGTCGTATCGGGCCACCCGGCTTCGAGTCTCCACTGACAATATCGGCCTGGCTCGACTGACCGAAGGACTCGAATTGGTCCGAATCGGCGAACCTGAACGGCCCGAATTCGCGGCGTGGCGCTATGGCGACCAGTTCGGGCGGCGCCGGCGGCGTTCGTTCCTGGTGGCGGGCGGCGTCGCGGTGGCTGTCGGGGCCGTGGTCGCTGGTGCATCGGCGGCAGGAATCGGGATCGGGAGTCTCGGCGGGCTCTGGGGGAACTTGCCGAACCTCTTCAACGCCATGCGCTCGGTCAAGATTCGGACCGACGACGGCCGGATCCTCAAAGTCCGGGGCACCGAATACTCCAAAGTGGCCCTGCTCTCGACGCCTGAGGGCGCCCCGCGCCTGGTCGTGGGTCTTGGCGGGAAAAAAGTGGAACGGTTCGACGGGCCGGAGGCCCTTCGTCACGCCGGGCGGCTGCTGCCCGCCATCAACGCCTATGGCGGGTCAAGGCGGACGGTGACCGCGGCGGTGTCCGTGCTGGAAACCCGGCGGGGGTCGATGCCGTTCCTCGAGGGGTTCGTGCGAGTCCGACCGGACCATGGCGTGCTGAAACGCGACGCGCCGATTGCCAAAATGGACGCGCCGACGCGGTTGGCGCTCGAAATGGCACTCCACGAAGAGTCGGAACGCCGGGCTATCGAGGGAGAGTTGGCCCTGCTGGAAGCGGCGTGGCGTGAGGCCGAGGAGATTGCCGGGATCGCGGACAACCTGCTGATCCCGACGGAGGTGGAAAGCCAGCTCGATGAACTCAAGCGGGCGGGGCCAGGAAACCCGTGATCGGTCCGGCCTCCGCCCGTGTCAGGCCTTGCGCGCCGTGAGGTAGGTGCCCGGATCGGGCGACCCGCTCGCACCGCCGAGGTGACTCATCACCGCCACCCCGACGACGGCCACGAGAATG
>CADEGB010000038.1:0-18081 GCA_902826755.1 uncultured Gemmatimonadota bacterium | reverse complement strand
ATGGTGAACACCCCGAGGGATCGATCGTCCTTGGCCCGGAGGATCTCGACCAGGAATCGCTCGATTCCCGCAAACACGAGATAGAGCCCGAAGATCCACCCCATCGGTTTGTCACGAAGTCGCCACCGCCACAGCACCATGAACGCCGCCGTCATCAACGCCACCTCGTAGAGCTGGGTCGGATGCACGGCCATCACGGTCGAGGGCGGCACGTCGCTGGGGATCGGCACGCCGAACATGCTGGACAGGTTCCCCGCGGTCGACGGCGGCAATCCCTGCGGGAACTTGACGCCCAACGGGAGGTCGGTGGGCCGTCCGTAGTCGTCGCCGACGACGAAGCAGCCCACTCGGCCCACGGCGTAGGCGGCGGCCAGCGCGGGCGCGGTCAGCTGCATCGTGATCCGGATCGGCACCCGCCGCCGCCAGCCGTTGCCGATGACCGCCAACACCCCGCCCAGGAAGCCGCCGTACCAGACCAAGCCGCCTCGGGAGAGCAGGGCGTCGAGGTCCTGGGTCAACGCCACGTACCAGAGCTTGGCGCCGATCACGCCGCCCAGCACGGCGGCGACGACGATGTCCGCTCCGTATTCTTCGTTCCACCGGTTCCGCCGCAGTTCGAGCGTCACCAGCCAGCCGCCCACGACGAAGGCGAGCATCATCATGATGCCGAAGCCGGTGATCTCGAGGCTGCCGATCTTGAAGACGAGCGGGTAGACCGTGGTCATGGGCGGGCCGGTTGAACCGAGGGGGAAGGTAGCAGGCCGGGGAGCGGTTTCCAGTCGAAGGGCTCGAGGTCCCAGTCGCTCCGCTCGCCACGGGCCAGGCGCCACGCGCCCGCGGCGGCGATCATTGCGGCGTTGTCGGTGTTGAGCCGGGGAGCCGCCACGCTGACCGCCGCGACCCCGGAAAGCCGGGCGCGGAGTTGGTCGGCCAGGGTCCGGTTGCAGGCTACCCCGCCCACGATCATGGCCCGGGGGCGACCCAGCAGTTCGGTGGCGCGGGCGGTTTTCTCGACCAGGACCTCGATGGCGGCGTCCTGGAACCCGCGGGCCAGGTCGGCGCGGTCGCGCGCCAGATCGTCGCTGGCTTTGACGGCGCGGAGGAGGGCGGTCTTGAGGCCGCTGAACGAAAAGGCGAACTGATGGCGGCCGGGCTCCGTCAGGTCCTTGAGCATGGGCCGCGGAAAATCGTATCGATCCGGGTTTCCGGTGGCCGCGAGGCGTTCGAGCGCGGCGCCGGCCGGGTAGCGGAGCCCGAGCATCGTCCCGACCTTGTCGAACGCCTCGCCGGTGGCGTCGTCGAGGGTCTCGCCGAGGAGCCGATACTCGCCCCAGGCGGGCACGTCGAGGAGCATGGTGTGACCGCCGCTGACCAGGAGCGCCACGAACGGCGGGGTCAGGTCGGGGTCCTCGAGGAGCGGGGCGAACAAATGGCCCTCGTGGTGATGGATCCCGATCAGCGGGACCCCGAGCGAGAGGGCCAGACCCTTGCCGTACATGACCCCGACGAGGAGGGCCCCGATCAGGCCGGGACCGGCCGTCACCGCCACCCCCGAGACGTCCCGCCACTGCCCGCCCGACTCGGCTAGCGTCCGCTGCACCACGGGGTCGAGCATCCGGACGTGTTCGCGACTGGCCAGCTCGGGAACCACGCCCCCGAAGATCCGGTGGACGTCCTGTGACAGAATGACCAGGCTGCGAAGCAACGGCCGCCCATCGTGAGGTTCGATCAGGGCGGCCGAGGTTTCGTCGCAGCTGGTTTCGATGCCGAGGATCACTCAGCCACCAGGGTTGGCGGGCGCTGCCGGGACTGCCGGGGCGGGGCCGAGATCGACGCCGAGAAGCTGCGCCACCAGGCGACGATTGGTTTCCGAACTCCAGGGATGCTCCCCGATGGCCTTCTTGACGATGACGCCGTTCCGGTCCACCAGGAAGCTCTCCGGGAACATGATCGTCTGATAGACCTTTTGCACCGAACCGTCCCCGTCGTGGAGGATGTCGAAGGTCAGCTTGAGCTCATCGGCGAAGCGCACGACGTCCTTGAGATCGCCTTCGTCGACGCTGACCGCGGCAATTCGGAATCCCTTGGGGCCGAGTTCCTGGAACAGTGCCTCCATCGCCGGCATTTCCTTCCGGCACGGCACGCACCAGGTGGCCCACAGGTTCACCAGCACCACCTTGTCCTTGTAGTGCTCGGCCAGGGACACGGTGTCGCCGGTCTTCAGATTGACGGCCAGGAAATTGGGCGCGTCGTTGCCGACCTCGAGGGGCCGGTTCCGATTGCCGTAGGTAACCAGAGCCCAGGCCCCGACCCCAAGGCCCAGGATGACCGCGATGACGAACAGCCACTGCTTCCGCATGGGGGGAATATACCGATGGGCTGGTCCGGGCAGGAGAGTGGCGGTCGAGAACCGGCCCGGGGGGCCGCCGGCGGGGGACCCCGCCCGGCGGCGCCGGTCAGGGGCGGAGGCCGAACCCGACCGGGCCCACCTGACGGAGCGGTGCCGCCAGATTGGCGAACTCGCAGAGCACCGACCGGGTTTCGCGGGGGTCGATGATCTCCTCGACCAGGTATTTCTCGGCCGTCCGGAACGGGGATCGGACTTGGTTGAGTCGGCCGAGAATCTCGTCCAACATGGCCTTGGGATCGGCGGCGGCCTCGAGGTCGGCTTTGTAGGCGGCCTGGATGCCGCCCTCGATCGGGAGGGAACCCCAATCGGCCGACGGCCACGCATACCGATACCGATAGCGGGCGTGGTTGCCGTGGCCGGCTCCCGCCACGCCGAACGCTTTCCGGATGATGACCGTGCACCACGGGCCCCTGGCCTGGTAGATCGCGGCCAGCGCGCGGGCTCCGGCCCGGATGGTGCCGTCCTGTTCGGCCCGGCTCCCGACCACGAAGCCGGGATTGTCGACGAGGTGGATGATCGGGAGGTGGAACGTCTCCGCCAGGTCCACGAAGCGAACGATCTTCTCGGCCGCGGCCGCGGTCCACAACCCGCCGATTTCGAACGGATTGCTGGCGATGACGGCCACCGGCCACCCGTCGAATCGGGAAAACGCGGTGATCACCGATCGACCGTACTGGCGTCCGATCTCGAACACCGAGTTCCGGTCCGCCAGCGCGTCGAGGATCGGCCGCATCTTGTAGACCCGCCGCCGATCGCGGGGGACCGCCTCGATGAGCCACTCCTCGCGGCGGTCGGGATCGTCGTCGATCGTTCGGCGGGCCGGCAACTCGTGGACGGACGGCGGCAGGTAGGACAGGAACGCCCGACACATCGCGAAGGCGTCCTCCTCGCTGGCCGCCTCGTCGTCGACAGCGCCGATCCGGGTGTGGATCCCGCTCCCGCCCAGTTCCTCCTTCGTCAGCTTTTCTCCAGCGGCGGCCACCACCGGCGGGCCTGCCACGAACATCTGGGCTTGTCCCTTGACCAGCAGCGAATAGTGGCTGTTGACGAGTCGGGCGGCGCCGAGTCCTGCCACCGGGCCAAGCCCGAGGCCCACCACCGGAACCGTGGCCAGATTGGCGACGGCCTGGTCCCAGCCGATCAGGTGCGGGAGATAGGTGTAACCGGCGGTTTCGACGGTGCGCACGGACCCGCCGCCGCCGGTGCCTTCGATCAGTTTCACGAGCGGGAGTCGGTACTCGTGGGCCAGCTGTTCGGCCGCGATCTGCTTTTCGTGGATCGACGCGTCCGCCGCGCCGCCGCGGACCGTGAAGTCGTCGCCGTTGACGACCACCGGCCGGCCTTCGATCCGACCCCGCCCATAAATGATGTTGGTGGGTGAGAGTCGGAGGAGCTGCCCTTGTTCGTCGTATTCGCCGAACCCGGCGATCGAACCGATCTCGCGAAAGCTACCGGCGTCGAGCAGCCGGTCGATCCGTTCCCGCACGGTCAGCCGGCCGGCGTCGTGTTGGCGCCGGATTTTGGCCTCGCCGCCCATCTCGCGGGCCATCGCCTGCCGGCGGCGCAGTTCGTCGACTTCCTTCTGCCAACTCATCGGAGTGCTTCCGGTCGGAGGGGTTTCCGCTCAGCGAAATCGGGGCGGCCGCTTTTCCTGAAACGCGCGGATGCCTTCCGCGGGATCGCCACCGAGCAGGCAGTACATCTGATTCCGGTCTTCCATGGCCACCACGGCCTCGAGGCCCAGGCCCGACTCGGAGGCGTTGAGGAGATCCTTGGTGAGTCGGAGGCCCGCCGGGCCGGTGGCGAGGAGCTCTTCGACCAATCGCTGACCCGCGGCCTCCAGGTCCGCGTCACCAACCACCTCGCTCACCAGCCCGAGTCGGAGGGCCCGCTCGGCCGGGCAGGGGCGTCCCGTCAGCAGGAGTTCCCGGGCTGCCGCCACGCCGACGATTCTTGGCAGGTGGAACGAGCTGCCACAATCTCCGCCGCTGAAGCCGATCCGGATGAACGCGGCCGAGAACACCGCGCCGGTCGAGGCCATCCGAATGTCCGCCGCGAGGGCCAGCGAAAACCCGAGGCCCGCGGCGGGTCCGTTGACCAGCGCCACGACCGGCTGAGGGATTCGGCGGAGTTTGATGACGAGCTGACTGAACCGCTGTTGCCAGAAGAGCAACTGGTACGCGTGGGCTGGGTCGGCGGCGTCCGCCAGGTCCGCGTCGCGGAGGTCGAGCCCCGAGCAGAACCCGCGGCCGGCCCCCCGGATCACCACGACACGGGTGTCGTCCCGGGTCGCCACGCCGTCGAGGAAGGCGTGCATCTCCTCCCGCATGGTGGCATCGACCGCGTTGAGTCGCTCGGGGCGGTTCAGCGTCAGCCACTCGGCGGCGCCACGCCGCTCGACGGTCAGCGTTCGGTAGTCGCCCACCGCGGCGCCGCTCAGGTGAGGGTTCCGATCGGCGCCGCGGCCTTGAGCGCCCGGATCGCGGCGGCCGGGTCGGGTTGGCCGAACACCGCCGTCCCGGCGACGAACATGCCGGCGCCCGCGCGGTGGGCGGCGCCGATCGTGGCAACCGTGATCCCGCCATCGACTTCCAGGACAGCCGACGATCGATGGGCATCGAGCAGACCCCGGATCCGGCGGATCTTGTCGGTCGCGGCCGGCCAGTAGCTCTGACCGCCGAATCCCGGATTGACCGACATGACGAGGACCAGATCCAGGTCGGGCACCACTTCCTCGATGGCCGCGAGCGGGGTGGCCGGATTGAGCGCCAGACCCGCGCGCATGCCCCGCTCCCGGACCGCCGCCAACTGCCGTTGCACGTGGATGGTGGCTTCGGGATGGAAGGTGAAGACCGCGACACCCAGATCGGCGTACTCGGCCAGGTATTTCTCGGGTTCGGTCACCATCAGGTGGACGTCGAGCGGCAGTCGGGTGAGCTTGGCCAGCGCTTTGATCAGCGGGCCGCCGAACGTCAGGTTGGGTACGAAGTGCCCGTCCATCACGTCGACGTGGATCCAGTCGGCGCCACCAGCCTCGGCCTGGGCAATCTGCTCGGCCAGTCGGCCGAGATCGGTCGACAGCACCGAGGGCGCGATCTTCGCGGGTTCCATTCAGTTGATCTCCGTCACCACCAGGTCGACCCGGGTTCGCCGGGAGGCCCGCGAACCGGGAACGGGTTGCTGTTCGAGCACGGTGCCCGGCGGGCCTCGTCGGGTGTCGGTCCGGCTGACCCGACCGACCCGGAACCCAGCCGCCTCGATCTGCCGGCGGGCCTCGTCCTGACGGAGCCCGACCACGTTAGGCACCTCGAAACCGGACGGCCCCTCGCTCACCAGGAGATCGACCGTGCTCCCCGGGGCCTTGGCGCTGCCCGGGTCGGGTCGGCTCCCGACCACGATGTCCGGGTCCTCGGCGCTCGGCACGGTGTCGACGTCCCCGACCTTGAGTCCGGCCGCGATCAGCACCCGGGTAGCCTGGTCGAGGTCGAAGGCCGCCAGATCGGGAACCGGGACATTGGCCGGTCCCGCGCTCCGGATCAGCTCGATCGTGGTGCCCCGTGGCACGATCAGGTCCGGTGGTGGATCCTGCCACCGGACCGAACCGGCCGCGATTTCCGGGTCTGGCTCCTCGCCCTCGACCTTGACCTTGAACCCTTGCCCTTCGAGGAGCTGCTCGGCCTCTGCCACCGGGAGTCCGATGACCCGGCCCACCGAGTGCTCATTGCCGAACAGCGGGCGGGGGTAGGCAATGCAGGTCGTCAGGTATCCGGCCGCCGCGGAGGAGACCAGCACCAGGAACGCGGTGAGACGACGTCTCCCCGCCACGGTCCGGGGGAGCACGCTCGGTCTCGCGCGAGTGGCGCCGGGTTTGGCCATCGATCCTCGGGTCTGGTCCAGCCGGCCGCGACCGGCCGATGGACCTCAGGTGGCGATTCGGCGGAGCCGGGCGGCGAAGGCGCCGTCGGTTCCGGTGCGTTGAGGCAGAAGCGTGAGGTCGCCCGCGTCCGAGAGGAGTTCGGTCGGCACCGTGGCCGCCGGCTCGCGCCGGAATCCGGGATGCTCCGTGAGGAACCGCTCGATCTGCGCTTCGTTTTCCTCGGGTTCCAGCGAACACGTGGCGAATAATAACAGTCCACCCGGCGGTACCAGCGGAGCCGTCGCGGCCAGGAACCGGGCGGCCTGCTCCGTCAACGTGGCGAGGGCCTCCGGGGTGACCCGCCAGCGGGCGTCCGGATTTCGGGCAAAGGTGCCCGTCCCGAGGCAGGGGACGTCGAGGACCACGGCGTCGGCTCGGCGGAGGGGCGGTCGGGTGGCGTCGGCCTGGACCGGGAAGATCCGCCCGGATCCGGCCCGGCTGGTGGTCTCGACCAGACGCCGGACCCGGACCCGGGTCTTGTCGGCCGCCACGACGATCCCGGCCACGGCGGCCAGAGCCACCGACTTGCCCCCCGGTGCCGCGCAGGCGTCGAACACGAGGCTGCCGGGCGCGGGGGCAAAGAACCTGGTCACCAGTCGCTGGGCCGGATCCTGGACCAGAAATCCGCCCTCCGCAAAGCCGGGCAGCAGGGTCGGCTTCCGGGTCTCCACCACCAGCCCGGCGTCGAACGGTGCGGGGCGAAAACCCACGCCGGCGGCGGTGAGTGCCGTCTCGAGCGTGCTCCGCGACCATCGGGCCGGTTGGATGACCAAGGCTGGCCGGGCGTTGTTCCAGAGGAGGAGCCGGCCGGTTTCCTCCGCCCCGAATCGCGCCACCCATCGATCCACCAGCCATCCGGGATGCGAGTGGCTTCGCGCCAGATCCTCACCGGGCGGCTCCGGCCCCGCGTCGGGTTCCCGGGTGAGTTTGCGGAGGACGGCGTTGACGAAGCCCGCGATTCGCCGGCCACCGAGCCGGCGGGCCACGCCGACGGTCGTCTGGACCGCCGCGTGGGCCGGAATCCGATCGAGCTGGGTGAGTTGGAAGGCGCCGAGGCGGAGGGCGTCGAGGGTGTCGGGACGGACGCTGTCGACGCCGCGATCGATGGCGCCGCTCAAGGCCTCGTCGAGGCGGCTCCGATGGCGGAACACCCCGGCCGCGAGTTCGTGGGCCAGGCGCCGGTCGTCCGGATCGAGGTCCACGATAGCCCGCCGGAGGGCCACGTCGAATGGGACGCCGTGGCGGACATCGTGGAGAATCCGCCAGGCGGCAAACCGGGGTGCCAGGCCCGGAAGGTGCTGCTTCATTCGTTCCAGACTCGAAGCAGCTGGTCGGTCAGCTTGGCCGAATCCGGCGCCCGCCAGAGCGCCAGGGTCGAGACGCCCCACGCCCCGGCATCCCGCACCGGGACCATCCGCTCGACGGTGACGCCGCCGCTCGCAAAGACCGGAACGCCGCAGGCGCCGAGGTCACCGAGCCAGGTCAGGCCCTCGGTAGCTCGGCCCGGGCCGGCATCCGGGGCAAAGACGTCCAGGGCCACCACCCAATCGGCCCCCGCCGCCGCGGCAGCCGCCGCCTCGTCGGTCCGGCGGACGGCAACCCCGATCCAACCCGGCCCGACGGCCCGGCGGGCCTCCGCCACCGACGCCCCGGCTGGCAGGAGCACGCCGTGGACGCCTCCGATGGTGCCTAACGATGGATCGTCGGCCGCCAGGACCGCCGCTTCGGGCGGGCCGGCCAGAGCCCGGACCCGTTCCAGGGCCGCCACCCTCCTGGCTCGATCGCCGCCGAGCGAGCGGACCACGATGCCGACCGCGGGGCCGGCGGCCGCGATGGCCGCCGTCCGGATCGGAAAGTCGTCCGCGGTCAGGATGGCGTCATCGGTCGGCGCGAGGAGGCGCGGCAGCGGCCTCACCGGAAGCGGCGCCCCGCCGCCGGCGGGTGGCCGCGCAGCCATTCGGCCGCCGTCATCCGCCCCCGGCCGGCGGGCTTGACCTCGCCGATCAACACCGCCCCGGTGCCGGCGGCCACCGTCAAGGCGCCGTCGGCGGCGAGGATGGTGCCGGGGGCGCCCTCGCCGGCCACCACCCGCGGCCGGAAGAGCTTGACGTCCCCGTCGCCTAACGTCGACCAGGCGCCCGGGGTGGGGTCGAACGCCCGGATCCGGGCCGCCACCGCCTCTGCCGGAAGCGACCACTCGAGCCGGGTCACCTCCCGGCCGATCTTCGGCGCCACCGTGGCGCGGGCGTGATCCTGGGGAGCGAAGGTGGCGGTTCCGTTCTGGAACCGGGCGATCGCCTCCTTGAGCGCGTCGGCGCCGAGTTTGGCCAGCCGGCGGGTGAGCTGACCGCCGGTCTCCTCGGCACCGATCGCGGTCTCCCGGGTCAGCAGCACCGGGCCGCTGTCGAGCCCGGCCTCCATCCGCATGATGGTGACGCCCGTGACGGTGTCGCCGTGGGCGATCGACCACGGAATCGGGGCGGCGCCGCGCCAGGCCGGGAGGAGACTCGCGTGCACGTTGATCATGCCGAGCGGGGGAACCGCCAGGATCTCCGGCCGCAGGATGTGACCGTAGGCCACCACGACGCCGAGATCGGGCTTGGCCGCGACGAGGGTGGCGAGGAACTCGTCGCCCCGGGGGCGTTCCGGTTGCGCCACCGGGATCACCAGCGATTCGGCGCGCGCCTTGACGGGGGAGGGCTCGAGATTGGACCGGGAGCGGCCCCGGGGGCGGTCGGGTTGGGTGACCACCAGAACCACCGACTCCCGGAGGTCCACCAGCGCTTCGAGGCTCGGCACCGCGAACTCCGGGGTGCCGAAGAAGACGATCCGCATTACCGCTTTTTGCCGCCCTCCGGAGAAACCTTGCGGATCAGCGGTTCGCCCCGATGGTCCTTTTTCCATCGTCGGAGCAGCAGTTCCCGCTTGAGGAGGCTCAGGTGATCGAGAAAGATCACGCCGTCGAGATGGTCGACCTCGTGCTGGACCGCGCGGGCGACGTACCCTTCGAGTTCCCGCCGGTACGGCTGGCCGTCCCGGTCGAGGGCCTCGAGCACGATCCGCTCGGGGCGGGTCACCTCGCCGTAGATCCCCGGAATCGACAGGCAGCCTTCTTCGGCCCGGACCCGGCCTTCGACGCTGGTGATGACGGGATTGATCATCGCGAACCGGTCGTCCTCGACGCCCACCACCGCCACCCGCTGGGTGACGCCGACCTGATTGGCCGCGAGCCCGACGCCCTCGGCCGCGTCCATCGTCTCGAACAGGTCGTCGATGAACTGACGGATGGCGTCGTCGACCGTCGCGACCTCGCCGCTGCGGGCCCGGAGCGGTGCCGAGCCGAGGAGATGGATGTCGAGCAGGGCCATTACTGGGCCGCTGTCGGCGAAACCTCGCTGCCGACCTGAACGATCCGGTTCCGCTCGACCACCAGCTGGGCGGTGCCGCTCTCGATGGTGATCCGCTGATCCTTGATGTCTTTGACCTTGCCGATCACGCCGCCGGCGGTGACGACCTCGTCGCCCTTCTTGAGGCCGGCCAGCAACTCGGCGTGTTTCTTCCTGGCTTGCGACTGGGGCCGGATCAGCAGGAAGTAGAAGATCCCGATCAGCGCGGCGAACTGAATCACCAGCACGATCATGCCGGAGCTCGAGCCGTCGGTCGGCGCCATCAGGGTCAGGGCAAACAAGGTCGTCATCCGTCGTCACCTCGGGTATAGCGCTCGAGCCAATCCTGTCGCCAACTCGCGAACCGGCCGTCGAGAATGGCGGCGCGGGCCTGTTCGCCGATCCGCACCAGGAATCGAATGTTGTGCAGGGACACCAGCCGGAGCCCCAGCATTTCCTCCGCCGCAAAGAGGTGGCGGAGATAGCCACGCGAGAACCGGGCGCAGGTCTCGCAGTCGCACGTCGGGTCCAACGGGCCCTCGGCCGTCCGGTTGGTGGCCTTCCGGATGTTGACCCGGCCGGTCATCGTCCAGGCACTGCCGTGGCGACCGTTCCGGGTGGCGGCGACGCAGTCGAACAGGTCGACTCCCCGGGCGATTCCCTCGACCAGATCTTCCGGGAACCCGACCCCCATAAGATAACGGGGCCGACCCCGGGGCAGGTCCGGCTCCAGCTCCTCCAAGATCCGATGCATCACGGGCTTGGGCTCGCCCACCGAGAGCCCGCCGATGGCGGTGCCCGTCCAGTCCCCGAGGTTCAGGGTGCCCGTCAGCGAGCGACGCCGCAGGTCGGCGAACGTCCCGCCCTGCACGATCGGCCAGAGGGTTTGCCGGGACGGGTCCGCCACCGCCTGATGGGCCGTCCGGGACCGCTCCAACCACCGAAGTGAGCGCTCCATCCCCTCCTCGGCCAGCTCCCGGGCCGCCCCGCCGGGCACGACGTGATCGAACGCCATCGCGATATCGGCGCCGAGGGCCCACTGGATCTCCATCGCCTTTTCGGGCGAGAGGAATCGGGCGCCACCGTCGACGTGGCTGGTGAACTCGACGCCCTGTTCGGAGATCTTCCGGAGGGTTTCCAGCGAGAACACCTGGAAGCCCCCCGAGTCGGTCAGCATCGGCTTGCTCCAGGTGGTGAACCGGTGGAGCCCGCCCAGCTGCCGGATGACGTCCTCGCCGGGCCGGAGGTGGAGGTGGTAGGTGTTGCCAAGGATGATCTGGGCGCCGGCCCGGTCCACCTCGCCCGGATGGAGACCCCGGACCGCGCCTAACGTTCCGACCGGCATGAACGCCGGGGTCTCGACCAGACCGTGGGGCAGGTGGAGCAGGCCGGCCCGGGCCGCGCCCTCGGTCCGGATCAGCTGATAGTCGAACATGAGGGCGTCAAAGATGGGTGGGGAGGGTCCCGGTGTCGAGCAGGTGCCGGTAGACCGCCAGGTAACCGTCGGTCATGGTCTGGTGGGTGTAGCGGGCCTCGACCCGGGCCCGGCAGGCCGCCGGGTCGATCGCCTCGACCCTCTCGCGGAGCTCGACCAGCTCTTCCAGGGTATCGCCTAACGCCCCGACGTCGGGGGTCACGATCTCGGGCAGGGCGCCCCGCCGGGTGCCCAGAACCGGGGTGCCGCTCCCGAGCGCCTCGATCAGGGTCAGCCCGAAGGGCTCATCCCAGAGGGCCGGCATCCAGAGGCAACGGGCCCGGGCCAGCAGGTCCCGCTTCTCGTCGCCGCCCACCTCGCCGGCAAAACGGAGGTCGGGGCGGAACGAGGGGCGCCACCCGCCCGCCACCACCAGCTTCCGACCGGCCTGCCGGGCGCCCTCGATGGCCCACCGCCATCCTTTGATGGTCCGCAGCCGGCCGAGAAACAGGTCGAAGTCCGCTTTGACCGGCTCGAACCGGAATTCCCGCAGGTCGACGCCGTTCGGCACCACGGTCCGGCATCCCATCCGGCGGGCGTGGTCCTCGGACAAGCAGACCATGTGGTCTGGGTACTCCCGATGGCTGGTCCGGATCCCGTGCATGGTCCACAGGGACGGCAACTCGGCGATCGGGATGAACGGCCGATGGGCGTGGATCAGATCCGCGCCGGCGGGGAGATGGGGTCGGATGTCGAAGTCCCACTTTCCCACCGACTTGGCGTCGACCGCAACGTACCCGGCCTCCGTCACCTTGCAGCCCGGCGGCCCGATCAGGGTCACCTGATGCCCCGCCTCCGCCAGGCCCCGGGCCAGCCAGACGACGATCCGTTCGGTGCCGCCATACTTGGTCACCGGGATCCGTTCGTGATAGAGCAGGACGACGTGCATCGGCTGGCTCAGCCGGGCTCCGCCGCGTCCGCCGGATCCACGCCCGCCAGCCGGCGGGCCAATTCCTTTTTGACGTCGAGTGCCATGCCCCGCCGGATTTGGATCCGCTGGGCCTCGGGCGAGCCGGCGCCGTGCAGGGACTCGGTCAAGTAGCCGACCGCGTTCCGACCTAACGTCATGTTCTCGATCAGGCGGAGGATTCGGAGTCGGGCCTCGGTCGGCACGTCGGATCGGGCCTGGAGGTACTTCCGGAGCAGGGGACCCACGGAGGGGTCGGCCAGCTCGCCAAGCGAGGGCATCGTCACCATCAGCCCGCCCGCCAGATCCTGCGCCAGGCGCCCCAGCTCGAAGGGGACACTGGTGACGTGGTGCTTGCACACGTTGGCGAGCATCTCATCCGGCAGCATCACCCCCGACGCCATCGGCCGGCCCTGGTGGCTGGCGGCCAGCCCCACGCCGTAGACTGTCTCATTGAGATGGGTCATCTGGACCAGCTTGTCCCGGACGTGCGAGGCGCCCTCGACCCCGTTGTGTTCGGCCGCGGTGGCCGCCGCGCCGATCAGCACGTCGCCGACCCCGGTCTTGCACACGTAGCTCCGGCGATGGTAGCAGGTGAATCGCTCGACCAGCATGGCGGCGAAGTCGGTTTCGCCGTGGAGGAAGACTCGGTCCCATGGCACGAACACGTTCTCGAACACGATCAGCGCTTCCTGGCCGGAGAAGCGGACGTTGCCCGCGTCCGGTTCTCCCGGTTCGGCGCTCCGGGTGTCGCACGACTGGCGGCCGTACAAGAAGGTCAGCCCGGGGGTCTCGACCGGCAGTGCCGCGACGATCGCGTAGTCCCGGTCGGCGGGACCGAGTCGCGCGGTGGGCATCACGACGAGCCAGTGGGAGTTGAGGCACCCGGTCTGGTGGGCCTTGGCACCGGTCAGGTAGACGCCCGCCTCGGTCCGCCGGGCCACGTGCAGATAGAGGTCGGGGTCCGACTGTTCGTGCGGGGCCTTGCTCCGGTCGCCCTTGACGTCGGTCATCGCGCCCCCGATGACCAGGTTGCCGCGGTGCATCGCGGTCACGAAGGCGAGGAACCGCTGGTGGTAGGTCGTTCCGTGGCGAGCGTCGACCTCGAACGTCACCGAATGGAGCGCGTTGAGGGCGTCCATGCCCACGCAACGTTGGAAACAGGTCCCCGTGAGTTGCCCGAGGCGCCGTTGCATCCGGCCCTGGGCCACCAGGTCTTCGGTGCTGGTGGCCAGGTGGAGGAATCGGTTGATCCGTTCCCCGGTGTAGGGCGATACCGCCGTCGCGAGGTCGGGGTCGCGCCCCGCGAGATCGTAGGTCTCCGCCACGGCGTTGATCGAGGGCCGGATGATCGGATGGTCCACGGGTTCGGCCACGACCTCGCCCATCAGGAAAACCCGGAGGCCACGACCCCGGAGGCTGGCCACGTACTCGGCTCCGGACCGGATCGGGCCGGTGGCAGGGCTCGCGAACGTCATCGGCTAACCCTTCACGTAGGAGAACTTCTCCGCCACTTTGCCGTCCCGAACCCGGAACACGTCGACCCCGCGGACTCGCCCCGGCTGGCCGTCCCGCACCCAGTGATAGGTCCACAACACCACGCATCGATCGCCCGCGGCAAACGCCTCCTCGGTTTCGAACCGGGCCGCCGGCGATCGGGCAAAGAACTGCCGCCAGAACTCGGTGACCCGGGCCTGGCCGACGTATCGCTCGCCGTCGGGAACCGGTCGGGTGTTGTCGAAGACGCAATCGTCGGTCATCAACGCCATGACGCTGGGCACGTCGTGACGGTTGAAGGCCTCGTTGAACCGGTCGACGACGGCGAGGGTCGCGGCGGCGGTCGGATCGGCGACGGACATGGTGGCCTCCGGCAGAGGGGTCTTCAAGACTAACGCCGCGGGGCCTGGACCGCCGGTCAGCGGATCAGCATCGCGTCGCCGTAGGAATAGAACCGGTAGCCGCCGGCGATGGCGTGGCGATACGCGTCCCGGACGGCCGTGGTCCCACCGAACGCGCTCACCAGCATCAGCAAGGTGGATCGAGGCAGGTGGAAATTGGTGATCAGCCGGTCGACCACCTTGAAGCGATAACCGGGGAGGATCAACAACTCGGTGTCTCCTCGACCTGGGCGGAGCCGCCCGGTGTCATCGGCGGCCGATTCGAGCGCGCGCACGGACGTGGTCCCAACCGCCCAGACGTTCCCGCCGCGCCGCCGGGTGGCGGCCACGGCCTCGACCAGGTCCGGTCCGATGGTGAAGGACTCGCGGTGCATCGGATGGTCTCGTGGATCAGCCACTTCGACCGGTCGGAACGTTCCCGGGCCAACCTCGAGATCGAGCGTGCCGACGGTCACCCCTCGGGTCGTCAGTGACGCAAGGAGCTCCGGGGTGAAGTGGAGACCGGCGGTCGGCGCCGCGACGCTCCCTGCTCGATCGGCAAAAACCGTCTGGTATCGCTCGTCGTCCTCGGCCCTCGGTTCCCGGGTGATGTAGGGCGGGAGCGGCAACCGCCCGAACCGCCTCATGGCCTCTTCGGCCGTGCCGCCGTGGAACCGGACCCGGCGAGTTGGGCCTTCCAGTACCTCGACCGTCTCGATCTCGAGACCATCGCCCAGGAGGATTCGCCGGCCGATTCGGAGCGCGGCTCCCGGCTTGCCCATGGCGATCCAGGTATCATCCGGCGCTGGATGGACGAGCAGAACCTCCGCGGCAGCACCGGTTGGACGGCGACCGAGGAGTCGGGCGTGGAGCACTCGCGTCGAGTTGAGGACCAGCAGGTCGCCGGCGGGAACCAGTTCTGCCAGGTCCACGAACTGACGGTCCTCGAGCGTCCCGCGGCCACGATCGAGCAGCAGGAGGCGACTTGCCCCCCGGGAGGCCGTCGGCACCTGGGCGATCAGCTCCGCGGGCAGGACGTAGTCGAAGTCGGCGGTGGCGAGAGACTGGATCGGGGAGGTCATCCTGAAAGCTCGGCGCCCGGGTCCCTCGGTTCAAGCCGAGGTCTTATTTTGGGCCATGGCGTCGATCGGTCTCGTCATCTCGACCTACAACTGGCCAGCGGCGCTCGAGCGGGTCCTCGAAAGCGCTCTGGCTCAGTCGGTGCCGCCCGTCGAGGTCCTGGTTGCGGACGACGGGTCCGGCCCCGAGACCGCCGCAGTGGTCCGGCGGCTTGCCGAGCGGGCAGGAGTTCCCGTCCACCACGTCTGGCAGGAGGACCGTGGCTACCGCCTGGCCCGGATTCGGAACCTGGCCATTGCCCGCTCCACCGCCGACTACCTGATCTTCCTCGATGGCGACCAGGTCCTCCATCCCGAATTCGTTCGGGATCACCGCGCTGCCGCCCGACCTGGCACGGTCCTCCGGGGTTCCCGGGTGTTCCTGACCCCGGAGGCCACGGCTCGCGTGCTCGAGACCGGCCGTCTCCCGCATTGGTGGAGCCGCGGGCTCCGCAAACGCGCGGCCGCGCTCCGATGGCCGGCGCTGGCCTGGTTGCTCGGGCGTTGGAGGGGACGCGGAACCGAGGGGCACAATCTCGCCTGCTGGCGGCGCGACGCGATCCGGGTGAACGGATTCGAAGAGCGATTCGAGGGGTGGGGTGGGGAGGACGCGGACTTCGTGATCCGGCTCCTCAACGCCGGAGTGGTCAAGAAGCGGCTGCGGTTTGCGGGAGTCCTGTTCCACCTCGATCATCCCCCTGCCGGACGAACCCAACAGGCCCGCAACGATCGGATCTACGAGGAAACGGTGGCCACTGGTCGGATTCGCGCCGAGCTGGGCCTCGATCAGGAAAAGAGGGTGCCTTGATTCGTGGGCGGGGTCATCCCGAACCGTCGGTAGGCGTTGGCCGTGGCCACCCGCCCCCGCGGGGTTCGTTCGAGAAAACCCTGCTGCAGGAGGTACGGTTCGTAGACCTCTTCCAACGTCCCGCTGTCCTCGCCCACCGCCGCGCCTAACGTCTGGAGCCCGACCGGCCCGCCCCCGAACTTCTCGATGATGGTTGAGAGGATCCGGGCATCCATGTCGTCGAGTCCGAACTCGTCGACGTTGAGCCGGGCCAGCGCCGCCGCCGCCACCTCCGCCGTGATGACCCCGTCGGCTCGGACCTGGGCGTAGTCGCGGACCCGGCGGAGGAGCCGGTTGGCGATCCGCGGCGTGCCCCGCGCCCGCCGGGCGATCTCCGCCGCTCCCAGGGCCTCGGTCGGGATCTTGAGAATCGCCGCCGAGCGGGTCACGATCCGGCCGAGGTCCTCGGTGCCATAGAAATTGAGCCGCTCCACGATCCCGAATCGGGCCCGCATCGGCGGGGTCAACTGCCCGAACCGGGTGGTGGCGCCGACCAGGGTAAAGGGCTCGAGCGCCATCGGGATGGTCTGGGCGTTGGGGCCCTCGGAAATCCGGACGTCGACCCGGTAGTCCTCCATGGCCGGGTAGAGGAACTCCTCCAGGACCGGCCGGAGGCGGTGGATCTCGTCGATGAAGAGGATGTCGCCCCGACCGAGTCCGGTGAGGAGCCCCACCAGGTCGCCGGGTTTCTCCAGGACCGGGCCGGAGGTGGTCCGGATCTGGACCCCCATCTCCTTTGCCATCAGCATGGCAAGGGTGGTCTTCCCGAGTCCCGGCGGGCCGAAGAAGAGAATGTGGTCGAGGGTGTCCGAGCGAGCCTTGGCCGCGTCGATCGCGATCTGGAGCGACGCCTTGACCGGGTCCTGACCCACGAACTCGTCGAGCCGCGACGGGCGGAGCGCCGCGTCGGCGCCGCCCTCTTCCGGCAACTCGTCCGGTGTCGTGACTTCGACCCGCGTCACCCGGGATCCTACTTGGCCTCGGAGTTCCAGCGCACCGGCCGGTCGGACGGCCAGATCAGGTGCTTGGCGTGGCACGCCACGCAGCGGTCTTCTATCACCGGCGTGCCGGCCAGCACGAACTGCCGATTGGTGACGCCGCACCTGGTGCAGAGCCATTCGGCCGTGACTCGCGGCCGCGCCTGGATCGCCTCACTCATGCTCGACCTCCCTTGGGAGCCGTCAGAATCTGCAATGCCCGCCGGATCAGGGTGGCGGCATCCGCCTCGCCACCGCCGGCCACCGCGGCACGGACCGCCTCGTCCGCCTGCGCCGGCGGGTAGCCGAGCGCGCCGAGCGCCCTGGCCGCTTCTTCGGCCGCGGAACTGGTCCGGGCTCCCGGTTCGACCACCACATCCTTGAACCGGTCCTGCAACTCGAGGATCAGGCGTTCGGCCTTCTTCCGACCAATCCCCGGCACCGTCGACAGCGCCGCGATGTCTTTCCCCTGGATCGACCGGACGGTGCGGTCCGGGCCAAGGCCTGACAACAAGGCCAGGGCCAATTTCGGTCCGAAGCCGCTTGCCATCAGGAGCCGCTGGAAGATCACCCGGTCGCCCGGCCGATCGAAGCCGAACAGGGTCCAGCCGTCCTCCCGAACGACCAGTTCGGTATGAAGGGCACAACGGGCCCCGACCGCCGGGAGGCGCTCGAGGACGCCGAGCGGTACCGTGATCTCGTAGCCGACCCCGCCATCGGTCTCGAGGATGATCGCGTCGCCCACGCGAGCGGCCAGGACCCCGCGGATCGTCGCGATCATGCGCCCGCTCGGGATGCGGCTTGCCGAGCCCCCGGCCGCCCGGCGCCCAGCAGACAGGTCAGCGCCACGGCCACCCCGTCGGCGGCGTCTGCCGGGGTCGGGGCCGACTTCAGTCCGAGCAGCTTGGCCACCATGAATCCGACCTGGGGTTTGAGGGCACCACCACGCCCGACGATGGCCTTCTTGACCGTTGCGGGCGGGTACTCGTGCACCGGGACACCGGCCCTGGCGCCGGCCAGCAGGATGACCCCGCGGGCATGTCCCAGCACGGCGGTCGTTCGCACGTTGGTGCCGTAAAAAATGTCTTCCACCGCCATGGCGTCGGGCTGGTGCCGGGCGAGTAGCTCCGCGAGTCCCTCATGAATGGCCAGCAACCGGGTGGGGAGGG
>CADEGB010000037.1 GCA_902826755.1 uncultured Gemmatimonadota bacterium | reverse complement strand
GGCCGGCCCGGAGTGATCTTGTACGAGGTGAGGATCAGGGCGAAGTCGACGCGATGACGACGCATGGTCGCGAGTAGATTGGCGAGGCACCGGTCGAGGGTCGGAACCCGATCTTCCTCGTAGTTGTTGAGATGGACGTGGCAGTCGACGATCATCGCCGGTTCCTGGTGCGTTCGAGAATCGACTCCGCCCAGGCGCGGCCGCCCAGGCCGAACGCGAGGGCCAGGCCGAGGCAAAGACCGCCGAACGCCAGTTGAAACGCCGAGGTCAGCAGGGTCACTGCCATGCCGAGTTGTTCGAGGGCGAGGATCACGACGAAGCTGATCAAGGCGCCATGGACGAGGAGGCCGACGCTGGCGGTCTGCTTGAACCCGACATTGTTAAGGTACGCCTCCACGACGCCCCTCGCGAACCGGGCAAGCAGGGACCCGAAAATCAGCACCATGAGGGCGGCGCCGAGGTTTGGTAGGTATCCGCCGAGCCGCGCGACCAGGTCCTGACTCATGGTGAGGCCGAGCAAATCGAACATCGCCAACGCGAAGATCAGCAGGATGCCCCAGTAGACTGCTTCTCCCACCAGGGTGACGATGGTGAAGCGGACGCCACCGCGGAGAAGGAAATCGTCGAGGCCGCTCCGCTCGGCGGCGGACTCCAGCCGGGCCAATCGAAGCGCCCGGACCACGGCCCAGCGCACCCCGCGCGCGAGGAACCACCCGACGAGCAGCAAGGCGGTTGCAACCAGCACCCGCGGTGCGAACCGGGCGACTTGGATCGCGGATTGCCTCAAGGAGTCGAGCACGAGGGACAATTCGGTGCGCATCGGGTGACTCCGTGTGCCGCTGGGCCGCTACCGAACGGCGCTGGGTGCGAGATCGACGAGGTCGGCCGGGGTCAAGCCTCCGATCGATCGGCGGTCCGTAAGCGCCGTAAGCATGCGGCGGAACTCCCGGTTGGCCATCGGCCGGGCAATCCGGTAGACGCGCCGCCACGTCGTGTAGAGCAGTTGACGAACGAGATCCGTCGGCAGTCGGCGGCGGGGGCGGTCGAGTGACTCGTAGTAGAGAACGAGGGGCACCGCGCGGTCGTCTTCGCGGAGTTGGGGTTGAAAGTACGTGAAATCGAGCGCGATGACCCGCTCTCGGCGGACCAGGGTCCTGAGCCATGGGTTGTCGCGCCTGACTTCGCCGATCACGGCGGACAGCGGTTTGTGCAGGATGTCCTGGGCGTCCCGCTGGAAGAGGCTGCGGAGGCTGGCCCGGAGCCGCGGACCGATCCCAAGGCGTCTGGCGGAGGAGGCCACCGCGAGATACCCGATCACACCGGTGTTGACGTTGCCGAGGTATGTCCCGCTCGCCGCGCCGATGATACTCCCGCCGAGTTCGGCGAGGACCAGATGCCACCGAATGTCAGACCAGACGCCGGCTTCGCGCTCGCGGAGTGATTCCCGCCACTCGCCGCGGCCGACCAGCTCCGCTTTGTGGAACGACCGACGAAGCAGGTCGTGCGCCGGCCCGATCGCGGGGTCGGTCGATTTGGTTACCTCTCGGAACGTCGGTCGGCGGACGGCGGTCATCGGCTGCCGCCGTGGCGACGATTCGGGGCGGGAACGGGCGTGGTCATCATCGTCGTCCCATGGCACGAGGTGGAGGGGCGAGGCCGCTCTCGGGAACCTACCGGAATCTGGGGGGGGCGGCAATCGGCGTGCCTTCCGCGCGGTCGGGCGGGAGACGATATTGCTCGGAGCTGCCACCCAGCAGCCACGGACCGCCCGCTCCGTCTGGCCCGCTCGCTCGGTTCCGGGAACGGTGGAGCCTTCGGGCCGGCACGGATGCGGAGGGGACGATCACCCGGCTGTCGGCCGGCGCGGACCTGACCCCCGAGAATCTCTGGCTGCTGATCTGCTCGGCCATCCTGGCCAGTATCGGGTTGGACACGGGTTCGAGCGCGGTGATCATCGGCGCCATGCTGATCTCGCCGCTGATGGGGCCGATTTTGGGCGTCGGTCTCGGGCTCGGCGTCACCAATCGACACCTGCTGGCGCGATCGCTCAAGGAACTCGGGTTCGCCACGCTGTTGGCGATCGGGACCAGCGCCGCCTATTTCGTGCTGTCGCCTCTCGCCGAGCCGACCGCGGAGATGATTGCGCGGACTAGGCCAACGCTCCTGGATGTTGGTGTCGCGTTTTTCGGCGGCGTGGCGGGCGTCGTGGCCGGATCCCGGCGGCAGGCCAGTCTGGCCCTTCCCGGCGTGGCCATCGCGACGGCCTTGATGCCGCCTCTGTGTACGGCCGGCTTCGGGCTCGCGACTGGCGACTGGTCGTATCTGTTCGGTGCCTTCTATCTCTTCGGGCTCAACGCGATCTTCATCGCGCTCTCGACCTTCCTCGTCGTCCGCATCCTCAAGTTCCCGCGGCAGCAGACCCTCTCGGAAGAAGCCCGTCGGCGTGAACGGCGCGTGGTGACGACGGTGGCGCTGATCGCGACCCTGCCGAGCGTGTACTTTCTGTACGACGCCGCCATTCGGGTTCGCGAGAACGACCGGATCGCCCGGTTCGTGGAACGGGAGGTCGAGGCGACGGGGCGGGCCGCCCCGCAATGGGAACATCGCCGGATCGGCGACCAGCACATCCTCCGTATCTACGTAGCGGGACGGCCAGTCGATTCGATCGCGGCGGACTCGCTCCGTCGGACCCTGCGGGCGTACGGACTCGAACGGCTCTCGCTCGAGCTAGTCCAGAGTGACATCTCGGCCGAAGACCTGGCTCGGTTCGAGGGCGACGTCCAGCGCAATCTGGTTCGCGCCGTGGCCATCGCTGGCGCCGCCAGGGATTCGGTCGCCGAGACCCGGGCCCGTCGCGACACCATGCGGCTCGCGGAGGCAGCTCGAGAACTCGCCGCAGCGTTTCCGGAGGTGGTGGGTGTGGCGTACGCGCCGCGCCTGGATCTGCTGGCGCCGGGTCCCGAGGTGTCTCCCCCGGCGATTTTTCTGACCTTCGACCAGTCGAGTCGGCCCATGGATCGGCGCGCGATCATCGATCGTGCGCGAGCCCTGCTTCGGCGGCGGCTCGAGATCGACAGTCTCGTCGTGGAGGCGCGCCCATGAGCCGGGTCACCGGGCGCCGGCGCCACCTGAATCCGATTCACCCGGGCGGGGTCGACAAGTGCTCGGTTACGATCAGCCACCGCCCCTGGAATCGGCGGAAGACGGCCGTCCAGGCTCCCTGAAGCACATGTGGCCGGCCCGTGGGGGCGATGTGCGGGATGGACCACGTCCCGGTGAGGACGGCGGCGTCAGGCCCCAACCGGTCGACGAAGACGGGGCCCCAGGTCCACCGAGCGTCCCGCATGTTCTGGCCGGTATTCCGCCAGAAGGCCGCGATCCCCGCGCGGAGCGAGTCCGCCGTCGAGACGATCTGACCGCCACTGGCCGAGACGATCCGGCCGGTGGCCGGGTACAGGTCGACCATCCGCTCGGCTACCCCCGGGCGGGAAAAATCGTAGGCGGTTTCGATCCGGGCCTTCAACGTGTCCGCCAGGGCCCGGTCGGCGGCCGGGTCAGGGGCGGGTGGTCGCTGGCAGCCGACCAGCGCCACGACAGCCAAGAGCCCGGTCGAACGTCGTCGAACTGTCCTCATTGTGTCACCTCGGGAGGTCACCCTGTCACCCCCGGAGGACACTTCAGGTCCGGGTACCGGGTGTCGTCGATTGTCACTGCTGCGGTTGGATCGTGGCGCGGCATATGCGGGCCGAGCAGCCGCGGCAACCTTCGAGTACATTAGCTGGTGCAGTCCCCCCGTAGGAGGAGAACCTCCATGCGCCCGTCCCGCTCCCCCGCGTTCGCGCTCGTCACCCTCTTGGTGGGCGGGGTATTTACCGCCTGCTCCGCCCCTGCTCCTGACGACACGCCAGCCGCTCTTCCACCCCGGGATGTGAGGTTGGTGGAGCCCACGATCCTCGAACCGGTCGGGGTATCCGCGTTGGAAGCCGGGCAGCTCACGGCAGGCCCCCAATCTCGGCCGGTCGCCGCACCACACGAGCACCATCAAGCAAGTCCGGCCCCGGCGCTGGTGGCCGAGGTGCTCGAGTCGGCGCCAACGGTATCGGAAACAGCGGTGGTCGCGCCCGAACTGGTTCCGGCACCGGCCCCGTCGGAGCCGGCGGAGGAGCCGGTGCTGCTGGTCGGTCGGGGCGTCGAACCGTCCTACGAGGCGGGTCCCGGCTTTGGGCTGGCGTCGGGGTCCACTCGGCGCGATCCGGTGATCATCATCCGCGGCGGCCGAGGCGGGGTGGACGACGATTGCGACCTTCATCGCCCGGGGGCGCGCCGGATCCCGATGGCCATCAATCAGGTCACGCCGCCGCGGATGTCGTTCCCGCGGGGAGGCATCCGCTAGCCACGCCGGCGCCTAACGCTTGCCGAAGAACCGGGCCAGGAGGCCTTGGGTGGGTCGAGGATCGGGGGGCGGGCCCGGCGGCGATCCACCGCCCGTGAGGTCGGCGACGAACTGAGCGACGGATCGTTGCCGGTCGGCCGGCGCCTTGGCCAGGGCCTTGAGGAGGGCCGAGTCCACCGCCGCCGGCACATCCCGCCGATGACGGCTCGGTGGGTCAGGGGGCACCGTCAGGTGCCCCTGGAGCAGGTGAACCACCGTTGCCCCCACGAACGGCGGCCGTCCCGCCACCATCTCGTAGACCACACACGCCATGCTGTAGAGGTCGGCCGGAGCGCCCGCGTCGGCCGCGCCCAGGATCTGCTCGGGGCTCATGTACGCTGGCGTCCCAAGCGGCATGCCGGTGCCCGTCAGATTGCTCTGGACGTCGAGCGCCCGGGCCAGGCCGAAGTCGAGCACCAGGGCCCGGCCGTCGCCGATCATGATGTTCTCGGGCTTGAGATCGCGGTGGATGACGCCCTTGTCGTGGGCGTAGCTCAGCGCGGCTCCAACCTGGGCGGCGATTCGGAGTGCCTCGGGCAGCGCCATCAGGCCGCGAGCGGTCATGGCTTCGCGGATCGTCTCGCCCGCGAGGAACGGCATGACGTACCAGTAGAGGCCGTCGGCGGTGCCGGAGTCGATCAACGGGAGAATGTTGGGATGGTCGAGCGTCCTGGTGAGCGAGATCTCGCGGAGAAAGCGCTCGGCGTTGGTGGTGGTGGCAGCTTCCGGCGGAAGGAGCTTGATGGCGACGGGGCGTTCCGTGGCGATCTCGATGGCCTGATACACCCGAGCCATCGACCCTCGGCCGGCTTCCTTCTCGATCTGGTAGCGCCCCGCGACGGCCGCGGCCAGCCGGGACAACATGGCGGCCGGGTCTCCCGGTCTCACCGGAGCACGACGTCCTGGGCCAGCGGGCCGACGGCCCGGCGGAGGGAATCGGCCAAGGCGGCGGCGGGCAAGCGCTTGCGGCAGCGGACGTGGTAGCGGAGGCCGACCGCGCCGTCGGCCTCCTGGATCTCGCCTTCGAAGCGCCACTGCTTGGCATCCTGACCCAGCGCCGTCTCGGCTGAACGGCGGAGGTCGGGCACCAGGCCGGCACCCGCCGCGACGATCAGCAGGGAGACCTCCCGACCGTCCGCCGAGCCGGCATCGGGAAAGAGATCCTTGGTGAGGCTCTGATTGCGCTGGAGGGCCTTGTCGGCCAGCGCCTTGAGCTGATCCGGCGTCATCGACTGGAGGAGATGCTGATCGAGCTGGGCCACGTATTCCCCGGTCCGCCGGTCGGCGCTGAGGTCCTTGGCCAACTGGACCCGCCGCTGGGCAATCTCGTGGGAAAGCGGGGCCGGGGCCCGGGCAAAATCGGTGGCCCAGAGCACCAGCGCCACCAGATTGAAGAACGCCGAGGCCGTCAGGGCCACCGAGTAGGCTTGCACCCCCACCGCCAGACCGAGGGCGATGGTGACAAAGACGTAGACGGCGTCCTTGGTGTCTTCGAGCCGGTGCCGAAAGGCCACCGCCCCGACGATGCCGCCGAGCGAAAACGCCAGGGCCACGCTGTGCTTGACGAGCACCACCACGATGGCGACGACGATGGGGAGGAACAACAGCGTCTGGGCAAGCGACTGCTGAAACCCGCGCTTCTGGCGGGCAAACGTGTACACCCAGATGACCGGCAGGGTGACCAGCAGCGCGGAGGCCATCGTGAGCAACGCCGCCAGCGCCGCGCCCGCGGGGGTGTCGAGGTTCGGCTCGACCCGGAGGTCGAGCGACGTCCCCTCCGTCGCGGGGCGAGGGACCCCGGTGAGGTGATCGGCCATCCACGGGCTCGACCGGACCAGCACCAGGTAGATGACCACAAGGACGCCATAGTAGACCGCGAGCCGGGCGACCGGTCGCCAGGTCTGCTCGAGCACGCTTAGGCTGTTCGTGGTATCGGCCATGGGGATTGAACCAAAATAGGGTCGTCGGGGCGCCCGGGGCAGGGGATCGCCCCGATTCTGGCCTATCCCATCGGCGGGTCCGGATTTATGCTAGGGGCTCTCTCACCCCGACGACGGCATGCATGGTCACGAAAGTCAATCTGGCGGAGAAGTACGCGCGGATCTCGGATCGGTGGAGCCCGAAGATCGTCGCCGATCTGAACGACAGCCACGTGCTGCTCGCCAAGGTGCAGGGTGAGTTCGTCTGGCACGCGCACGCCGACGAGGACGAGCTGTTCATCGTGGTGGCTGGGCAGTTGACGATCCAGTTGCGCGACGGCGAGGTCGTGCTCGGTCCCGGCGAGATGGCGGTGGTCCCGAAGGGCGTGGAGCACCGGCCGGTGGCGCGGGACGAAGTGCAGTTGATGTTGATCGAGCCGAAGGTCACCCGCCACACCGGCGATGTCGAGTCCGATCGAACCGTTCACCGCTATGAGCGGCTCTGATGGTCGCCGCGCAGCTGAAGGCGCTCGGAGTGGAACCGGGTGGCGTCCTGCTCGTCCACACGTCGTTCTCCCGGACCGGTCCCGTCGAGGGTGGACCCGAGGGTCTGATCGGGGCGCTTCGAGCCGCCCTCGGCCCCGACGGCACGCTGGTGATGCCGAGCATGACGGACGACGACGAGTTTCCGTTCGACCCGAACCAGACGCCGTGCCGCGGCATGGGCGTGGTCGCCGATACCTTCTGGCGGATGCCGGGGGTGCTCCGGAGCGACAGTCCGCACGCCTTTGCCGCGAGCGGCCCCAGGGCCGCGGAGGTTACGGCGCCGCATCCGCTCGATGTACCCCATGGTCCCGACAGTCCGGTGGGTCGGGTGCTCGATCTCGACGGCCAAGTGCTGCTGCTCGGCGCCGAACAGGACAGCAACACCACGATCCATCTCGGGGAGTGGCTGGCCGGGGTTCGGTACCGGCGGCCGAAAACGCTCGCGGTGCTGAAGGATGGGGTGCCGGCGGTGTTCCACTATGCCGAGATCGATCATTGCTGCCAGCGATTTGCCTTGGTGGACGAGTGGCTCGATGCCCACGAACGACAACGGCGCGGCCAGGTTGGTCGCGCCGTGTCGCGGTTGATGCGATCCCGGGATGTGGTGGCCACCGTGGTCGAGCACCTTCGGGCCGACGAAACGGCCTTTCTGCACCCCTTCGGCGTGGACGAGGAGTGCGACGACGCCCGGGCCAGCCTCGGCTAGCGGGCCTTCGTTGCCTTGCTCAGCCGGGCCAGGAGTTGCGGGAGCGGGACGCCCTTTCCTCCGGGCAGGATGTTCCAGCCGTTGAACACCACGATCAGGTCGAGGTCCGGGAACGCCACCGGAAGCTGACCGCCGAATCCGGAGCCGCCCCAGAGCGACTTGTCGGGATTGGCCGGATCGAGATAGAGCCACCATTTGAACCCATACTGGGTTCCGCCGGCCCGGTTGCTGACAGGGAACGCCGGCGTCACCGACGCCTTGATCCATTCGGGCGACAGGACCCGGGTGCCGTTCCAGGATCCGTTCCGGAGGAACAGGTGCCAGATCCGGGCCAGGTCGCGCGCCTCGAGGTAGAGCCCGCCCTCGGTGTCGACCAACCCCGCGGGGGTTCGCTTCCAGAACCACCGCTCGATCCCGATGGGGCGGAACAGGTGCCGGGCCGCGTACTCCTCGATGTCGACGCCGGTGGCCCGGTGGAAGATGTACGAGAGCAGTTCGGTCTCCCCGCTGCTGTAGTTGAACAGGGTTCCCGGTTCCCGGGCCATCGGCCGGTCGATCACCGATTTGATCCAGTCGTAACTCCCCTCCATGATGACGGCCGCGTTGTTCGGGTCGATGTACGGAAGGTTCTCGTTCCAGTCGAAGCCGCCGGACATCGTGAGGAGGTGCCGAATCGTGATCCGGCGCTTCCGGTCGTCGATGTTGGCGACCGTGGTGGTGTCGAAGAACGAGAGGATCGGCGTGTCGATGCTGGGGAATTCACCTCGGGTCACGGCGGTCCCGATCACCACGGAGGTGATCGTCTTGGTCACCGACTGGAGGGTATGGAGATCGCCGCGCCGGTAGGTGGGGTGCCACCAGGGATTGAAATAGTTGTAGGGACCCGAAAGGTGGTGCGGGTTGAGCGGATTCTTGACCCGGGCCGAGTCGCCGTAGGCGCGATCGTAATCCTGGGGGTACGAGCCGTCGAAGACGATCCTGCCCCGACGGATCACGAGGAACCGGTCGACGTAGCCATAACGGCCCGACTTGATCTCCGCGTCGATGCTGTCGATGACTCGGCGGTCGATACCGGCCGCGGCGGCCGTCGTGCTGGGCCACGTTTTCGTGGGCGCGGGCGTCTGGGCGCCAAGGGTCGCCACCAGGGCGACGGGAAGGAAGGCAAGGCCGACGGCCGGCATGCGTTTCACGAGGGACTCCGACGGTGGTGACGGGTGGCGGGCCGCCAAAACGTATGGCGGCGCGATGTCGATCAGCTTACCGGCTGCCGGCCGGTTCGGCAACCGCTTGGCGGCCGGTGGCTACCGGTCCAGGAAGCGGATGACCTCGGCCAGGCCAACGGTGTCGACGCCGCCAGCCGCCTCGGCTTCGACGAGGGATCGGAATGATTGGCCGTCGCTCGCTTTGGTTTCGCGCCACGGGGCGCCACGCTGGAGGAGCAGGAGGACGACCGGCCAGTTGCGAGTCCTCACCGGGAGCGAGAGGGCCGTGGTGCTGTCCCGCCCGAGGGCGCGTGGGTCGGCTCCCCGGTCGAGGACGGCTGTCATGATGCCCACGTCGATCGCGGCCCCGCCGGCGATGAAGTAAGCCGGTTGCCCTTCGTTGGTGCGGCGATTGGGGTCGGCGCCGGCCGCAAGCAGGAGCATGACCGGTTCGGGTCCGGCCTCTCGACTCACGCCGATGGCCACCTGAAGGGGTAACTCGTCCTCCCCGGCGTTCGGATCGGCGCCCGCCTGGACCAGGGCCCGGACGACTTCGATTCGGTCCGGGTGCTGGTACAGCTCGCGGAGTGCCAGCACCAGCACCGTAGCGCCGGACAAACCGGGCGTGTCGAGCTCGGCCGACTTGGCCGCAAGGGCCACCGCGGCCGCGTCGTTCCGCTCCATGGCCGCCTCGATGTCGCGGAGCGGCCCGGCCCGGAATTGGGAGAAGCCGCCCGCGCCGTCGCGGTAGCCCACCAGCGTGAGGCTGCTGATGCCGCCGGAGATGACGATGATCAGGATTGGCAGTGCGGCCACCAGCAGCGCGGCCAGTCGCCATCCCTGAGATGAAGCCCGGAGGTAAACCCCGACGGCGCCGGCGAGTACCAGCGCGGGCAGAAAGAAGGGGATGACCAGCGCCGCGATCGGATGGGTGCGCGAGGGGCCGGCGGCGGCCAGGCCGAGGAGGCCGAAGATCGCCAGCGCGATCACGTCGATGGCGACGACGCCCCAGAAAAGAACTTTCAGCAGCATGGGTTGCCGGAGTCAGTTGGAATCGGCACCAGATTACCGGTCGGCGGCCGGTTCGGCAACCGTGGGTTCGGACCGGGACCGGTTCGACCGGCCGGCCCTCGGAATTAGATTCCGCCCTGGATGAGCGAACCGCAACTCTACGGCGAAGCCTACCGGCCGAGCGAAATCGCTCAGCGGGTCGAGAACATGGGGGTCGCCAAGGCCCGAGCGGACTCGCTCACGGTCCTGGTGCTCGCGGTGATGGCCGGCGCGTTCATTTCGCTCGGCGCTCTGTTCTTTACGGTGGTGGTGACGGGTTCGACCCTCGGCTTCGGCGTCACCCGGCTTCTTGGCGGGCTGGCCTTCTGCCTCGGTTTGGTCCTGGTGGTGGTCGGGGGAGCGGAGCTGTTCACCGGCAACAACCTGCTCGCGATGGCATGGGCCAGCCGATCGATCAGCACTCGCGACGTCCTCCGGAACTGGCTGCTTGCGTACGTTGGCAACGTGGTTGGCTGCCTCGGAACCGTGCTGCTCGTGGTTTGGGGAGACCTGGCCGCGCTCGGGGGCGGGGCGGTGGCCGAGACGGCGGTGACGATCGCGCGGAGCAAGGCGGGGCTCGGGATCGGCGAGGCGTTTGCGCGCGGCGTGCTCTGCAACGCCCTCGTCTGCCTGGCGGTCTGGCTCGCCATGGGGGGGCGGTCGGTGACCGACAAGATCCTGGCGATCCTCCTCCCGATCAGCGGGTTCGTGACGATCGGGTTCGAGCACTCGATCGCCAACTGGTTCTTCCTCCCGTTCGGCATGGCGCTCGATCCGGCCGGGATTTCGATGGTAGCGGCCGCCCGGAACCTGGCGGCCGTGAGTGCCGGCAATATCGTCGGGGGCACGCTCCTGGTGGCCGCCGTCTATTGGCTGGCGTATCTGCGCGCGGGGCCCCGCCCCCGTGGCGCCGATCGCTAGCCTTTCCCTCGATCAGCGCGCCTCCAGCTGCCAGAATGAAAAACCCATCCGGCCGGCGGCTTGGTCCTGGATGGGCGTTACCAATCCGATCCGGCCGGATCGGAGGAATGCCGTGGCAAAGTACTCGCCGGCGGCGTCGCGGATTGGGCGGTCGTCGGGTTTGGTCGTCATGGTCCATGAGGCCGGCACGATCGCCGGCGCCGTGAGCACCTCTGGTAGACTATCTCGAGCGTCGATCCGCGCCACCCGGGCCGTGAGGCTGTCGCCCTGACCGGCGGCCCACGAGGCGATCACCTCTCCCTCACCCCGCGCAATCAGGTACGGGAAGAAGCGCCGAGTCGCGCCGGTGGCAACCACTGTGGTGACCCAAGTCGCCCCCTGGTCGGTGGAGCGACCGAGGCGCAGGTCGGTCCCTTCACTCCACAAATAGTAGAGGACGCCGCGCCCGTCGAACGCGATCGGCTCGACCCATCGGGGCAGGTCGGCGGCGTTGCCAAGCGGAAAGCCCCACGCCCGGGTGCCGGGCGGCTGATGCTTTCGCCAGGTGGCGCCACCATCGAGGCTCACCGCCACGAGGTCGGTTTCCCGATTGATCTTGTTGCCCGATGCCGACATCGGAACGATCCGGACCGCCACCTCGCCCCGGGGGCCGATCGCGAGATGACTCGACCCGCCGGTGTCGTGAATCCTGGGCCGTTCCTCCCAGGTACGTCCGGTGTCGCGACTCACCGCGTGGGAGACGCCGCTGCCGTCGTTCCAGATCGCATGGGCGGTTCCGTCGGGTGCCACCTCGATCCAGGGACGGTCGTCGAAGCGATCGGTGGAGAGCCGAGTCCACCGCCAGGAGGCGCCCACATCGCGGCTGACGCCGACGACGACGTGCGTCCCCTCGAGCGTGGTTCGGTCGAAGCCCATGGTGATGAAGTAGAGCGTGCCGTCTGGACCAATCGCGAGGTCGACGTCCGAATTGCCGACCGCGCCGTCCGCCTCGGTGCCGACCGCCACGCGGCGCCAGGTCCGGCCGCTGTCGCCGCTGGCCCAGAGCTTGGGTCCAGGCTGGCCGTAGCCGCTCACGAAGAGGGTGCCGTTCGGGTGCTCGACCACCATGGGCTCGCGGGCGAGGGAGTCGACGTGATGGGTCGAGTCCACCACGGCTAGGGCCGTCGGGCGGGCTGGCGACGGCGGGGGAGTGGAACAGCCGACCGCGGCAAGCAGCAGCGCGTGCGGGAAGGCAGAGCCTCGGAGGGTAGCCGGAGTTGGCGGCATGATCATCTCGCCGAATTTGATGAAGAAGATATGAGACTTTCGGCCAATATCGTGTCCTGCGGCGATTCCGGCCAGAAATACGGCAATGCCGGTTTGCCGGCGGGAATGTCAGTCCGTATTATGGCTCAAGCAATCTTAGGTCTCTTCGACAACCGGGGGTCGGATGAGCCGAGTCGTCGTTCTGGGTGCGGGCGTATCGGGGCACACGGCCGCCGCCTTTGCCCGAAAGTGGCTGGGACGGTCCGACACCGTCACGGTGGTCTCCCCCAAAGACTATTACAACTGGATCCCCTCCAATATCTGGGTCGGCGTCGGGTTGATGCGGCCCGAACAGGTGACGTTCCCGCTGAAGCCGGTGTACCAGCGGCACGGGATCGAGTTCGTCCATGGCGCCGCCCGCGCCATTCATCCCGAGGGCAGCTCAGACGACCCGACGCCCCATGTCATCGTGACCCCAACCGGGGGCGCGAGCGGAGCCACCGTCAAGGTTCCCTACGACTATCTGATCAACGCCACCGGTCCTCGACTTCGGTTCGATCGGACGCCGGGCCTCGGCCCCGAAGGACACAGCCACTCGGTCTGCACCGAAGATCACGCCGCTGGCGCCGCCCGCGCGTTGGCGGAATCCGTGGAGCGGATGAAACGGGGCGAACGGCAGCAGTTCGTGGTTGGGGTTGGCCACGGAACCTGCACCTGCGAGGGGGCGGCGTTCGAGTACATCGTGAACCTCGAGTTCGAACTCCGGAGTCGCGGAGTCCGCGACAAGGCCGATATCCTCTGGCTCACCAACGAGTACGAGCTCGGCGATTTCGGGATGGGCGGGATGCACTTCGAAGTCGGCGGCTACGTCACGCCGAGCAGCGTGTTCAATGCGTCGCTGTTCGCGGAACGGGGAATCGAATGGGTGACGCGGGCCCACGTCCGGCAGGTCGATCCCGGGTTGATCCACTACGAGACCCTCGACGGCGCGGTGCGGGAGCAGCGCGCCGATTTCGCGATGCTGCTGCCGCCGTTCTCCGGGGTGGGCCTCAAAGCGTTCGATCGAAACGGGGGCGACATCACGGCGTCGCTGTTTCAGCCGAACGAGTTCATGAAGGTCGACGCGGACTATCGACCCAAACCCTACGAGGACTGGCGAGCGGGCGATTGGCCCCGGACCTATCAATCGCCGGTGTATCGGAACCTGTTCGCGGTCGGGATCGCGTTTGCGCCCCCGCACGCCATTTCCCGGCCCTTTACCAGTCCGAGCGGGGCCGCCATCGCACCGGCGCCCCCTCGCACCGGGATGCCGTCGGCGATGATCGGCAAGGCGGTTGCTCGGAGCGTCGTCGACATGATCCGGGGCGCTGAGGCCCCGACGCGAACGGCGTCGATGGCGGAAATGGGCGCGGCCTGCGTGGCTTCCGCCGGGGCGAACCCGCTGACCGGGACCGCGGCGTCGATGACGGTGTTCCCGATCGTGCCGGATTTCGACCGCTACGCGCCCTACGGCCGCGACCTCAAGCGGACCTTCGGCGAGATCGGCCTGGCCGGGCACTGGATCAAGATCATTCTCCATCACCTGTTCCTGTACAAAGCACGGCTCCGCCCCGGGTGGAGCTTGATTCCGGAGTAGCGACCATGAGCGGACTCAAGCATCCCTACGTCACCTCTCCAACCCGGTGGACGGTCTTTCTCCGGACCTTTCTGCCCTGGCAGCTCTGGCGATTCGTGCGGATCAATCTCAAGATGATCGGGATCATCCGCCGGAGTCACTGACGGGCCCATGCCGAATCCGGAGCTTCCCCAGGGGCGATCCCGCGCGCTCTTCCGCGTGTCCGGGTCGGTTCGACGCGATCCGGCCATCAACTCCTGGCTGCGCGCGCAGCCGGGCGAACTGGGCACCATCGCGCGTCACTGGTTCGTTCTGATCCGCGAATTGGGCGACGACGTTCGCGAGGTTATGCATGACGGGCAGGCCACGGCATGCATCGGCGACGCGGCGTTTGCCTATGTCGCCGCGTTTGCCGGCCATGTCAATGTCGGGTTCTTCCGGGGTGCCGAACTCCCCGACCCGGCAGGCCTTCTGGTGGGGAAAGGCAAGTCCATGCGTCACGTCAAACTCGAGCCGGCCCGTGACGTCGACGATTCAGCCCTGATGGCCTTGATTGAGGCGGCCTACGCCGACATGAAGCGGCGGGTAGGGTCCGAAGAGGCCGAAGTCGGGGAGGGGTAGCCGTCCTCGCCCGGTCAGGGCACGCCGTGCCCGCGAACCGGCGCGGGTCCAACTCATGCGCCAAGGCATTCGCATAGGGGCGGTGCTCAAAACCGGACCCCCGACACGAGGCCCGAGAATGAGCCCCATCTCGGTGCCTCGGGCATGAACTTTGCAACCTAACCGAACAATGGACAACCGGATGTCGAGCCTTCTGATCCGGGGGCTTGTCTGCGCTGGTGGGATGCTCGTCGGCGGCTGCGCCAAGCCGACGTTGCAACCGATGCCAGCAAACGGACTCGAGTGGCAGAATCGGTCGCTGGTCAACCGGGCGATCGACCGCTTGTTCATGGCCGACGGGATCTTCTGGAGCAACTGGCAGCTGGCCGGCTCGCTCATTGTGGTTGATCACCAAATCGCGACGCCCTATCGGGCCATGGTCGTCGAGACCGTGTTCGACTCGCTTGCCAATCCGAACCCCTGCCGTCCCAATCGGATCACGACGCTGTACGGATGGCGGGCGCGCGCCGATACGATCGGGATCGATGCGCTCATGGCAACGACTGTGTTGCCCTCGGCCGATCCGCGAGGCGGTGGGATCATCGAGAACAGGCGTATTTGCCCGGATCCCATGTCGATGTGGGCGACCCGGCTCGGCATCTTTTCGATTGCGGGCACGGCCATCTTCGGTGGCCGAGACGTTCGAAACGGCGAGATCTACGTTCGGGCGATCGAGCCCCGTGATGGGGCCAGCCGGCCATGCGAGCCGCTTCCCGGCGCGGCGCGCCTCGAGGATACCTCGCGCCGATGCGAACGGGTCGATTTCACGGTGTCGATCAGAGCTTCCGTTCCGCGGGCTGAGCACCCGGCCGACACAGCGCCTCCGGGGGTTTCAGACTTTGGTGTGACGATGCTCGATCCGGTGCCTGGAATCCGGTTTCGATACGACTGCCGCGAGCCGCAGCGCCCCTGTCCGGCGCCCGGCGTCTCCGTACTTCCGGTGGCGACCTGGGGACGACCATACCTCGATACGACCCGTTCGCTGACAGCAGTCGGAGCTGACCGAGTCTTCCGGTCCACCGTGTTTCTTCGCTTCAAGGACTCGGTGACGGACGCCGGCAAGCTGGCCTTCTTCAATCGAGGGGGAACCAATCCGGCTGGACGGACCCCCGCGGGCTCGTTCTGGGTCCACATCCCCGATCCTGGCCCCGTTGGGTTTCATCGAGCTATCGAGCAGCTCCGAGCCGCGCCGGAGGTTCGAAGCGTCTACCCGATCACCGTCAAATTGGGGCTGCTCGGGCCCTCAGCATTGCGAGTCGCCACAGTACGGACGGCGAGCGGAGCCCCGGCTCGGGGCATCATGGTATGTATGGGCGTACCGCAGTTCATTGGGCTCGACAACCAACGCTGTCAAAAGGTCGACCCTTCGGGAACGGTGTTCCTCACCCTCCCGAGCCCCGGCGATGCGATGTATCACGCAGCCTGCCGCCGGCGGGGCGAGACGTCAGTTTCGGTCTTGGACTCCGCCGCGGCCGCGTTCGGCTCCGAAATGGGAGACAGGCTCGAATTCACGGTTCCCGATGTCGGGTGCGACGATCGGCCCCTGGTCGACAGCGGCGGCAACTGGTCGGGATATCTGTCTGGTCAGCCGGATTCGATCGTCTTCCATTCGGTGAACCGGGCGTACCGGCCGGCCTGGGTCAACCGGAGCCTGATCGAGCTGGTCCGATTGCCGGGGTGGCCCACCGAGCTCCATCCCCATGGCTGCTTCCAAGGGACGTTGCGCGGACGTCTGACCGGTCCGGCCGCATTCGGACCGTCCGGCGGATTCGAGTACCAGCTCGAGCCGGCGTCGGTCGCCACCATCGAGCGGATAGCCGAGTCGCGGTGCTACCCGACTCTCGGGGCCGACTCGTCGGGGTGGCCGGACGTCGAAATGGCGCCCTCGCGATCAGCGTCAGGGCCCCTTCCGGGGGATTCGGAGAAAGAACTTGCCCGACTGGAACGCGAGGCGTTGGCGGCGTTCGATCCTCACGCGCGGAGCCGTGCTGTCGCGGAAATCCACTTCCGATACGGACGCAAACAGGCGGGCGCAACGCCACGGGCTGGCGTCGTCGCCCGCTTGGCCCGGATCTATCGGGCCGCTGATCCGGTGCTCCGAGCTCAGATAGTCCAGCTGATGGCCGCGGCCGCGGAGCTTGGCCCAGCCGCGGCCTTCCTGGCCCGTGTCGCGGAGGAGCAGGCTCCCCCATCACCGAAGCCTCGTCCAGGGATCATCCTCGTTGACGACGACATGATCGGACCGATCCAATTCCAGGCGATCACTACGTTGCCCGGCCTCGGCCCGGACGGTGAGCGGGCGCTCCGAGCGCTCCACGCGCGAAAACGGGTTACCGAGGCCCGGTCGCGACGCTTTCTCGATCAGCTTGCCGCCAGCGGCTTCCGCGTTTCGACGCCTCGCTGAACCGAGCTAGGGCACGTCCATCCGCCGGAGCCGTCGGATCGAGAGCCAGAGGAACCCCCCAAACACGACCGCGGAGACAACGACGGCGGCCGGAAGGCTCAGGTGATCCGTTCCCGCGAAGCGGCGCGGGTCCAACCCATGCATCAACGCGAGGGCGTAGTGGCGGATGCTCAATAGCCGGACGCCCGACACGAAGCCGGAGAAGAACCCCTCCCACAGCACCACGTAGAGCAGGCCCACCCCGATGGCCTGGGTCGTCATCAGCCCGAGCCAGGTAAAGGCCGATCCATAGAGGGCCACCGCCGCGACGGCCGCCACGGTGACCGCGACGGTGGCCTTCGGATCGGCCAGGAACGCGACGTGGCCGGTCAGGAAGGCACTCACCGCGGCAAACGGGACCGCGATGGTGAGCACCGCCATGAGCTTGGGCACCGCGATCTGCCATCGGGGCAACGGCGCCAGGGTCAGGTTCGCGAGGGTCCGGTCCTCGACCTCGTTCGAGAATGCCGCCGCTGCGATGGCCAGGACCACCAGCGGCACGATCGAGCCGGCCAGCAGGGCGCTCAGAGCCACGGTTTCGAACTCGGCCACCGACGGGGCCTCCGTCGAGCGAAGGATCAGCGCCGCTGTCAGCACCGGGAGCGCGGCCAGCAAGGTCATGATCGCGAGGCGCCAGCGGCCGGCGAGTTGCCGCAGGGTCAGCCGATACACGGAGCCCATCGCTCATCCCTCCACGAGGTAGCCGAAGACGCTCTCGAGCGAGTCGTCCAGCGGCTCGACTCGACGGAGACTGATCCCGGCGGACTGGGCCAGCCGCGGCAACTCGAGCTGGAGATCGAGCACCCGCCGGCTCAGGATGACGAGCCCGCCGTCGGGGTCGAGGTTGACCGCTTCGACCGAGCCGATCCCGACCGCGAGAGCCGCCAAACGGCGAGGCGCATCGCACACGACCCGGACGTGATACGGCCGCTGGTCGAGCGCGGCCCGGATGGCGCGAAACCCTCCCGACGCCGCGAGCTTGCCGTTGACCACGAGGAGCACGGTCTCGGCCAGCTGCTCGACCTCCTCCAGGATATGAGACGAGAGAACGATGGTCCGCCCCTCCTCCGCCAGCTGGCGGAGCAGGTGCTGGAAATGCACTCGTTGCCTTGGGTCGGCCCCGTTGAGGGGTTCGTCCAGAACGAGGATCTCGGGGTCGTGCACCAGGGTCGCCGCCAGTCGCATCCGCTGGCGCATCCCGCGCGAGTAGGTCCCCATGGGACGGTGTTGGGCGTCAGTGAGGTCGACCCGCTCGATGGCGCGGTCGACCGCCTCCTCGAGCCGCTCGACCCCCCGCAACTGCCCCATCATGGTGACGAACTCCCGGCCCTTCATGAAGCCGTAGACCGTCTCGTGCTCCGACATGACGCCGAGTCGCCGGTAGAGGGGCGGATTGTCGCGGACCGGCTCACCGAACACCGTCACCGTCCCGGTCGAGGTGGCGGCGAGACCGGTCATCATCCGGAGCAGCGTCGTTTTCCCGGCACCGTTGGGGCCGAGGAGGCCGGTGATGCCCGGCCTCACCTCGAATGTCATCTCGCTCACGGCGACCACGCTCCCGAACCAGCGGGAAACGCGGTCCACCCGGATGACGGGCGTCGAGTCGGTCATGGCGAGAGCCTCCGATACCGCCACCACAAGCCGGCGCCGGGAATCAGGGTCCAGAGCAGATACCAGCCCACCCGGGCCCAGGCTGGAAAGAGTCGGGCGGGGGCGTCCGCGGTGACCATGCTGAACTCGCCGAAGATGACGTCGTTCACGTGGACGGGGATGTTGGTCAGGTTGAACATCGAGATCCACCGGCCGGCCAGGTTGTCCATTTCCGAGGCCAGGCCCGCGGTGAACGGCGCGGTGATGGTGAAGAGGCCCACCAGGAAGACCGCGGCGTAGGCGCGCCGGACGGTGAACGACGCCGTGAGGAGGGCCAGCGTGGTGGCATAGACCGCCATGACCACGCCGGCCAGGAGGAACTTGGGCACGTCGAGCCAGTGCTTCCGGAGATACTCGAGCGGCAGCGGATCGCCGGCCGCGAGTCCGAGGAACAGGATGAACTGGGGAAGCCAGGCGGCCCCGATCATCACCACCAGAAAAGCCAGCCACCGAGCCCCGAGATAGTCAGAGCCGGTGAGCGGCCGGACCAGATAGAGGTGGATGGTACCCTCCTTCCGGTCGCGGCACAGCAGTTCGGGCGCCACCAGCGCGGCAAAGACGAAGAGGATGATCGACGCCGCGCCGTAGAAGTCGACGTGCGTCGGCAGGTTGGCCCGCGCGGCGGTGCCCGGCCCGCCCATCCGCTCGGCCGCACCCGCCACCAGCGCCATGATGCTGCCGATGGCGCAGAGTAGACTGATGAAGAACCACGGGAGGATCTTGGCCCGGCCTCCGCGCCCGAATCCGAGTGCCGCCCGGAACCCATCCTTGAAGACCGCGCGGCGGGCTCGACCCCGGCCCTCGCGCTTGCCGGTGTAGCCCTGGTACCCGATGTCGAAGACGGTCCCCTGCTGGCTCATGCGGCCCCCCGCTCGAACAGCTCGGTCAACGCTCGGCGTCGAGGCCCCATCCGCCGGAGCGGCGCTTCCGCCTCGACCAGCGCGTCGCGAACCAGATCGTAAACCGATTCGTCGGGACCCTCGATCGTCAGGCCCGCGCCGTCGATGGTGACGAGCACGCCGCGCCGCTCGAGCGACGCCATCAGGGCCTCCCGGTTGGTGTCCACCTCGATGAAGACGGTCTCGGTCTCCTTGGTGAACTGCTCGACCTCGCCCGAATGGACCAGCCGACCGCCCTGGAGGACGATGATCCGGTCGCAGGTCCGCTCCACGTCGGCCATCAGGTGCGACGAGAAGAGGACGCTGATCCCGAAGTCGCGATGGGTCTTCCGGACCAGGTCGAGCATCTCCTCCCGGCCCAGCGGGTCGAGGCCGGCGGTGGGCTCGTCGAGGAAGACGAAGGCGGGGTCGTGGACCAGCGCCTGGCCGAGTTTGACCCGTTGTTTCATCCCGGTCGAATAGCCGCCGATGGCGCGGTAGCGCTCCTCGAACAGGCCGGTGTGGCGTAACGTGTCGGCGGCCCGCGGTCGGGCCATCGTGGGT
>CADEGB010000036.1 GCA_902826755.1 uncultured Gemmatimonadota bacterium | reverse complement strand
CGACAGCATGGATTTGGAGCGGGAGCGGGGCATCACGATCAAGCTCAACGCCTGCCGGATGTCCTACCGGGCACGGGATGGCGAGGAGTACGAACTCAACCTGATCGACACCCCGGGCCACGTCGACTTCACCTACGAGGTGTCGCGCTCGCTGGCGGCCTGCGAGGGCGCGGTCCTGGTGGTGGATGCGTCCCAGGGCGTGCAGGCGCAGACCTTGTCCAACCTCTTCCTCGCCATGGAAGCCGGGCTCGAGATCGTCCCGGTGCTCAACAAGATCGACTTGCCGGGCGCGGAGCCGGACCGCCGGGCCGCCGAACTGGTGGAACTGCTCGGGGTGGCGCGCGAGGACGTGCTGGCCGTGTCGGCCAAAGAAGGAACCGGTATTCCCGACCTGCTCGAGCAGATCGTGGCCAAGGTCCCCGCGCCGAGGGGCAAGCCGGACGCCCCGCTTCGGGCCCTGGTCTTCGACTCGTACTACGACCGCTACCGGGGCGCCATCCCAACGATCCGCGTGGTGGACGGCCGGGTCACCAAGGGGATGAAAGTCGTGTTCGGGGCCCATCCCGCCGACGTCTATGAGGTCGATGAGGTCGGGTTTCCGGCCCTCGGACAGCATCCGGCCGAGTCGCTCGAGTCCGGCGAGGTGGGCTACGTCGTGGCCAGCGTCCGCGGGGTCCGCGACGCCCGGGTCGGCGACACGATCCTCGACCACGCCAACCGGGCCGCCGACCTGCTCCCCGGGTACCGCGACGTCAAGTCGATGGTCTTCGCCGGTCTCTATCCGACGACCACCGATCAGTACGAGGATCTCCGGGACGCGCTGGAGCGGCTCCAGGTCAACGACGCGAGCCTTCGGTACGAACCGGAGTCGTCCCAGGCACTCGGGTTCGGGTTCCGATGCGGGTTTCTCGGCCTCCTCCACATGGAAATCGTCCAGGAGCGGCTCGAGCGGGAGTTCAATCTCGACCTGATCACCACCGTCCCGACGGTGGAATACCGGGTCTTTCTCACCACCGGCGAATTGGTGGTCGTGGAGAACCCGTCGATGCTGCCGGAGCCGGGTTCGCTGGCCCGGATCGAGGAACCGTTCGTGAAGGCCCGGATCGTGTCGCCGGCCGATTACATCGGCGCGATCATGAAGCTGGGGCAGGACCGTCGCGGGGTGTACAATGGGATGCACTACATCGATCCGAGCCGGGTCGAGTTCCAGTGGGAGTTTCCGCTCGGCGAGATCGTGCTCGATTTCTACGACCGGCTCAAATCGCTCTCCCGCGGTTACGCCTCGCTCGACTACGAGATGGCGGGCTATCGGGCCAGCGATCTGGTCAAACTCGACATGCTGATCAACGGCGAGGCCATCGACGCATTCAGCGTCATCATCCACGAGGAGAAGGCCTACCTCTGGGGCCGGAAAATCGCCGAGAAGCTCAAGGAGTTGATCCCCAGGCAGCTGTTTGCGGTGGCGATCCAGGCGGCCGTCGGCTCGAAGATCATTGCCCGCGAGACCATCTCGGCCCTCCGAAAGGACGTCACCGCCAAGTGCTATGGCGGCGACGTGACCCGGAAGCGGAAGCTTCTCGACAAGCAGAAGGAGGGCAAGAAGCGGATGAAACAGGTCGGCCAGGTCGAGATTCCGCAGGAGGCGTTCCTGGCGGTGCTGCAAGTGGACGGGGACTGAGTCGGGAGGCACGAGGCTGGAGACCGGGGCGGAGCGTTCGGGAGGCGGTCGAATGGCCGGGCCGGCGATCAGCGCGGGCGGGACGCTCGTCATCCAGACCGCCTTTCTCGGCGATGTCGTCTTGACCACGGCCCTGCTCGACACGCTGGCCAAACGGCACGGCCCGGTGGACGTCCTGGTCACGCCCGCCGCGGTGGATCTCGTGAGCACCCTGCCCTCGGTGCGGGAGGTGCTCCCCTACGATAAGCGAGGGGCGGACCGCGGGTGGTCCGGCTGGCGACGACTGGCGGCCACGCTGCGGTCCCGCCGATACGCCCGGATCTACCTGCCGCATCGGTCGTTCCGGTCCGCGGCTCTGGCGCGAGCCGCCGGCGCGCCGGAACGGATCGGTTTCGATGACGCCCCGGGCGCCTGGCTCTACTCGCGCCGAGTCCGTCGCCGGGCCGGGGGCCACGAGGCGGACCGGCTGCTGGGGTTGGCCACCACCCATCGAGACGGGGCGGCCCACATCGGCCTGGAACTGACCGCCGACGACCGAGCCGCGGCCTATGCCTGGCTGGCCGCGCGGGGCATTGGCGACGGGTTCGTCGCCATGGCGCCGGGTTCGATCTGGGGAACCAAGCGGTGGCCCGGATTTGCCGAGTTGGTCAAGCTGGTTCCCGGCCGGGTGGTGGTGATCGGCGGACCGGCGGACCGGGCGGCCGCCCAGGCCCTGCTCGACGCGGCGCCCGACCGGGTTGCGGACGCCAGCGGGACGGTGCCGATCCGGGTCTCGGCGGCGATCCTCGAACGGGCGGCGGTCCTCGTCACCAATGACTCCGCCCCGCTCCACCTGGCCAGCGCCACCAACACGCCGACCGTGGCGATCTTCGGTCCGACGGTGCCGGCTTTCGGGTTCGGCCCCCGGGCCTCCCGGGCGGCCATCGTCGAGCGGGCGCTCCCCTGCCGACCCTGCTCGTCGCACGGCCCGGCCAAGTGCCCGCTTGGTCATCACCGCTGCATGCGCGAGATTTCGGCGGCCACCGTGCGCGATGCCCTCAACGAGTTGATCAGGTAGACCGATGCGCTACGTCCTCGGAATCGACATCGGCGGCACCAATCTGGTGGTCGGCGCCGTGTCGGAAGACGGGCGCCGGATCCTCGGCCTCGAGTCCGAGCCCACCGGCGCCCCGCAGGGCGCGGACCACGTGATTGAGCGGATCGTGGCCATGGCAGCACGGACCATCGCCGCCGCCCGAGCCGCGGAAGTCGATGTCGAGATCCTCGGCGTCGGGATTGGCTCACCCGGACCGCTCAACACCAAGTCGGGCGTGGTGCTGCTGACCCCCAACCTCGGCTGGGTCGACATGCCGGTCCGGGATCGGATCGCCACCCGGCTCGACCTGCCGGCCGCGCTCGACAACGACGCGAACTGCGCCATGGCGGGCGAGTGGTGGGTCGGAGCGGCGCAGGGAGCCCGGCACGCCGTGACGTTCACGCTCGGCACCGGGATCGGCGGCGGCATCGTGGTCGACGGCAAGTTGCTCCACGGGGCCTCCGACGTCGCCGCCGAAATCGGGCACATCACAATCGAAACCAATGGCCGGCGATGCGGCTGCGGCAACGACGGGTGTCTGGAAGCCTACGCGTCGGGCCCCGCCATCGCCCGCCGCGCGGTGGAGGCGATCGAGGCGGGCGCGGATTCCTCGCTCCAGGGGATCGCGGCGGGCGACCTGACGCGGATCACGGCGCAGACCGTGTACCAGGCGGCGGCCGCGGGCGATCCCCTGGCCCTCGAGGTGGTCCAGGACACGGCCAAGTATCTCGGGGTGGGCGTCGCCAACCTGATCAACATCCTGAACCCCGAGGTGGTGGTGATCTGCGGCGGCGTGACCCAGGCGGGCGACCGGTTGTTCACCCCGCTCCGGCGGGAGGTGACCCGGCGCGCCTTTCGGCCGGCCGTGCAGGCCTGCCGGATCGTGCCGGGCGCGCTGCCGGGAACGGCGGGCGTGGTCGGGGCGGCCAAGGTCTTCCTCGATGCCCATCGGTAAGGTCGGGGTCATCGGGTCACTGGTCTGGGACGAGATCCACGGCCGCGACCCGGCCGCGGGACCGGTGGAGGAATGGGGCGGGATCGCCTACGCGATGGCCGGCCTCGACGCGGCGTTAGGCGACGGGTGGGAACTGATCCCGCTGGTCAAGGTCGGCCGCGACCTGGCGGGACGGGCCGAGGACTTCCTCCGCGGGCTCGACCGGGTACCCCGATCGGCTCGGTTTCTCGAGGTCCCGACGCCGAACAACCGGGTGGTGCTCCGGTACCTCTCGGCCGAGCGGCGCTGCGAGCGGATGGCGGGTGGCGTTCCGGGCTGGACCTGGGGCGAGTTGGGACCGCTGGTTCGGGATCTCGACGCGATCTACCTCAATTTCATCTCGGGGTTCGAACTGAGCCTCGGCACCGCGGCCGCGCTCCGAAGTGGCTTCCGGGGGCCGATCTATGCCGACCTCCACAGCCTCCTGCTCGGGATGAACGGCGACGGGATCCGGACGCTCCAACCGCTGCCCGAGGCCGCCAGCTGGTACCGCTGCTTCGACTACGTCCAGGTCAACGAGGACGAGATGGCGCAATTGTCGCCGGACCCGCTCGGCCTCGCCACCGGGATGTTGGCCGAAGGGGTCCGCGGCGTGGTGGTGACACTCGGCCCCCGCGGCGCCGTCTACGTCGAACGGGGGGATGACGCCCTCGGGCTGGTAAAGACGGAACTGATCCGCGGAGAGTCGGTCGACGCGGTCGATCCAACCGGGTGCGGCGACGTCTTCGGCGCCACGACCTTTGCCCGACTGCTGCGGGGTGATCCGCTGGCGGAGGCCGTCCGGGCGGGAAATCGCTCGGCGGCACGCAACGCCACGTACCGGGGCGCCACCGGGCTGGCTCAACATCTGCGAGGATCCCTGGTGATCCGATGATTCACGTTGCCGCCATTCCGGCCAGCTTCGACGACCGGGGTCTCGACCAGTTTGCCCAGGAGCTCGGGCAATGGCCTCCACCGGAGCGGCTCCTGGTCGACGCCCGGGGGACCACCTGGGCCTCGCCCTACGGGCTGGTCTCCCTGCTGACACTCGGGCAGGCGATCGCGGAACTCGGCCTGCCGAAGCCGCGGCTTGCCGTCCCGGATTCGGACGACACCCGCGGCTACTGGGGCCGAGTGGGCTTCTTCCACCACGCGGTGGAGTATTTCGACCTGGTTGGCAAGATTCCGAAGCGCGGCGCGGACGCGGCGACCGACGCGCTCCTGCCGGTGACTCGGATTGCCGCGGCCGAAGACGTCCATGAGGTGGTGGGTCGGCTCCAGGAAGGGGCCACTCGGATCCTCACCTCGGAGCTCAAGCTCGAGGCCAAGGCCACGATGGGATTCGCGATGGCGTTGTCGGAAGCCTGCCAGAACATCGTCGAGCACGCGGGCACGGGCGGGTGGGTGGCCGCCCAGACCTACCTTTGGCGGCGCCGCTTGGGCCGGAAGGTGGCCGTCATCGCGGTGAGCGACGCCGGCATCGGGTTCCGCCGTTCGCTGGAGCCATTCGAAGCCAAGAAGGTCGGCGACCGGTGGGGCGACGGCGCCGCGCTCGAGTCGGCCCTCCTCCACGGGGTGAGCCGGTTCCGGATCGCCGGACGGGGCCAGGGACTGGCCGGCATCAAACGGTACCTGCTCCGGTGGCACGGCAAGGTGTCGATCCGCAGCGGCACCGCCCGGCTCTCCGTCCTCCCAGATTGGGACGACGACGTCCCGCTGGCCGAGCATCTCCCGATGTTCCCGGGGTCCCAGGTGCAGATCACCATTCCGGCACAGGAAGCGAGCGGCCGATGAGAGAACGGATCGATCTGGCCCCGATTCTGAAGGACACCGTCGCCACCGCGTACTGCGATCTGGTGACCCGGCCGACCGGGGTGACCGTTCGACAGCGGGTCGAAGCGCTCATCGCCGCGAGCCCGCATCCCACCGCGCAACTCGACTTCGGCTCGATCGGCCTCCTCGACTTCAGCTGTGCCGACGAGATCGTGGCCAAACTGCTCCTCAACCACGCCGACGACCGGCCTCGGTTCCTGGTATTGGTCAACGTCACCGAAACGCAACGCGAAGCCCTCGACCATGTGCTCGAACATCACCGGCTCACGGTGGTGGCCCTGTCGAGCGATGGGGCCCGACCCTGGGTCTTGGGCTGGCGGACGCCGGACCTGCTGGCGGTTTTCGATACCGTCACCCGAATCGGGCCCGGCGATGCGGGCCGGGTGGCGGATGCGTTAGGTTGGACGGTGGAACGGGCGGCCGACGCCCTCCAATCGCTGGCGCTGCGCCGGCTGGTCCAGGCCGCCTCCGGGACCTATTGCCCACTGCCCCTCTCATGACACCCCTGCGCCCCGGCCGCTCGACCGTCGCCGTCCATGGTCACCTGAGCCGCCCCCGAGCTGGCGAGCCGGTGGTCCTGCCGGTCCACCAGAGCACCACCTATGTCCAGGAGGTCGGGGGCGGCTCGGAGGTGCGTTACGAGCGCTACGGCAACACCCCCAACCAGCTGGCGTTGGCCCGGAAGTACGCCGCGTTGGAGGGCGCCGAGGCCGCGATCTTTCTCTCGAGCGGGATGGCGGCCACCGCCATGGCCCACCTGGCCGTTCTCCGTCCGGGCGACCACCTGATCGCGAGCCAGTTCATCTACGGCGGCACCCGGAAGCTCTTCGACGAGGAGTTCGGGCGGTTCGGGATCTCGCTCAGCTACATCGATCCGAGCCAGCCGCGGGCGTGGCGCAAGGCGCTCAAGAAGAACACCCGGGCGGTGTTCTTCGAATCGCCCACCAACCCGAACATGCGGGTGGTCGACCCGGCCCCGATCGCCTCGATCGCCAAGGAGTATGGTCTGGCCCTCCTGGTGGACAGCACCTTCGCGAGCCCGATCAACTTCCGGCCGATCGAGCACGGCGCCGACGTGGTCATCACCAGCGGAACGAAGTATCTCAACGGTCACTCGGACGTCACCGCGGGTGCGGTGGCGGGAACGCAGTCGCTGGTCGACGAGGTGGTCCGGTTGGCCCGGACCTGGGGACCGATTCTCGACTCCCACTCGGCCTGGCTGCTCGACCGCGGCCTCAAGACGCTGGCCCTCCGGGTCGCGCGGCAGAACAGCACCGGCCTCGCGGTCGCGACCTGGGCCACCGGCCAGCGCAAGGTCCAGGAGGTCCATTACCCCGGCCTGGCCACCCACCCCGACCACGCGATCGCGGCCCGGATTCTCGATGGATTCGGCGGCATGGTGGGCCTGGTGGTCGACGGCGGCGCCGCCGGCGCGGAGCGGTTCCTCCGCCGGCTCCGGGTCTTTACCCACGCGCCCAGTCTGGCGGGTGTGGAGAGCCTGGTGTCGGAGCCGCGGCTCACCTCCCATGCGAGCCTTACCCCGGAGCAGCGGGCCGCGCAGGGCATCCCCGACGGCTACGTCCGGCTCTCGTGCGGGGTCGAAGACGCCGAGGACCTGATCGCCGACCTCAAGCAGGCGCTCGACGGGCTATGATCCGATTCAATCACGTGGGCAAGGTGTTCACGAACGGCGTGGTGGCGCTCAAGGACGTTTCGTTTCACGTCCCCAAGGGCCAGTTCGTCTTTCTCACCGGTCACTCGGGCGCCGGCAAGTCGTCGATCCTGGCGTTGATCTTCGCGGAGCAGAAGCCGAGCGAAGGCGAGGTCCGGGTCTCGGGCTACCAGATTTCCAAACTGACGGCCAAGGAGATTCCCCGGCTGCGGCGCCGACTCGGCGTGGTCTTCCAGGATTTCCGGCTCCTCGAATACCGCACGGTCGAGGAGAACGTGGGGTTTGCCCTCGAGGTGACCGGCGCCCGTCCGGAGACGATCCCGAACCGGGTCATGCGGGTCCTCACCCAGGTCGGGCTCGCGTCGAAGGCCCGCGCCTATCCGAGGGAACTTTCCGGGGGCGAACAGCAACGGGTCGCGATCGCGCGGGCCCTGGTCAATGACCCGCATATCCTGGTGGCCGACGAGCCGACCGGCAATCTCGACGAGCGGGCCACCCGGGGGGTGTTCCAGCTGCTCCGGGAGATCAACGCCGGCGGCACGGTGGTGGTGATGGCGACCCACAACATGGAACTGGTGCGCGACACCGGCTACCGAACCATCGAACTGCGGGGTGGCCGGATCGTGTACGACAGCGGTGTCGACGAGAACGGGGAACTTCGATGAGGTACCGCACGCCGTTCCGGGAGGCGATGCTGACGTTCCGGCGGACGCCAGTGCTGTCCGGCCTGTCGGTGGCATCGATCGGCTTCTCCCTCTTCACCATCGGCCTGTTCGCGCTGGTGGCCCTCAATTTCCGCAAAGCCCTCGACGTCCTGGCGGAGCGCGTCGAAGTGGTGGCCTTCGTGATGCGGGGGACCCCGACCGAAGCCATCAGTCAGGCCACCCAGGACATCACCGCCTTTCCCGAAGTGCTCGAACTGGTCTACGTCACCCCGGAACAGGCCCTAGGCCGGGCCCGGCGGGAGCTGGTGGAGTTCAAGGAGGCGTATCGGGACCTCGAGGTCAATCCGCTGCCGGCGTCGTTCGAGATCCGACTCAAACCCGATTTCCGCGACGCCGTGCATGCCCAGGCGGTGGCGGAACGGATGCGGGGATTCCCGTTCGTCGAGGATGTGCGGTACGGTCAGGATTGGGTCGAGCGACTCGACAAGATCCGGACCATGGCGGCGGCGGTGGGCCTGGTCATCGGGCTGGCCTTCGCGGCCGTTGCCATCGTGATCATCGGGGTGACGATCCGGATCACCGTGCTCCAGCGGGCCCGGGAAATCGCGATCATGCGGCTGGTCGGCGCCACCAACAACTACATCCGGGGACCGTTCCTGATCGAAGGCGCGGTCAAGGGCGTCCTCGGCGGGATCCTGGCGATCCTGATGTCGTGGCTCACGTTCGAGGCGTTTCAGCGAAGCACCGGCGAGGCGGGCACGACCCTGGTGTTCTTCGGACCGCTCCAGATGTCCCTCATGGTCATCTTCGGCACCACCATCGGCCTGGGCGGAAGTCTGCTGTCGGTGGGCAGGCAGCTGCGCAATGTGTGAGTCGGCGGGCCGGTTGACCGGCCGAGCCGCCCGATGGCTGGCGGTGGTCGCCGTGCTGGCGAGCGGGCCGGGCCTGCTCGCCGCCCAGCAGCCGACCGATCTGGAAAAGAGCAAGCAGCGACTGGAGCAGATCCGGGCCGAGCGGGAACGGCTCCGCCTCGAACAGGAGAAGCTCCAGGGTCAGGTGCGGGATGCCGGACGGGAACTCGACAATCTCGAGCGGCAGCGGGAGGCCACCAACCGGATCGTCAACGAGTTGGAGCGGCAGATCGGCGGCCTCGGCTCCCAACTCGAGAACACCTCGGTCCAACAGGCCCTGGCCGAGGACAATCTCGCCGATCGACGGGCCGTGCTGGAACGACGACTGGTCGACATCTACAAGCGGGGCCCGCTCTATACCTTTCAGGTCCTCCTCGCCGCGGAGTCGTTTGCCGACCTGTTGTCGCGATACAAGTACCTCTACCTCTCGAGTCGGCAGGACCGAACCCTGCTCCAGGACGTCGAGCGGCTCCGCAACATGATCAAATCCCGCCGGGGCGAACTGGTCCTGGTCCAGGAGCAACTCGACCGACGCCGGGCCGATCGAGAGTCGGAACTGGGTCGTTACCGGACGCTGGCCGACGAGCGTTCGGCTCAGATCCGACGCCTCCGGCAGACGACCCAGACGACCGCCCGGCGAATGACGGCGCTGGCCCGGGACGAAGAGAATCTGATCGACGTGCTGGCCACGCTGGAGCGGAACCGACGGACGCCGGCCCCGCGTCCGGGCGCAACCGGCGAGGCTCCAACCCGGCGGGGGGCGGTCTCCACGGCGGAACTCGGCACCCTCGACTGGCCGGTGGACGGCCGCATCATTCACGATTTCGGGCCGGACACGCTGGCCAGTGGGGCGCGGATCACCCGGCACGGGATTTCGATCGCGGCCGCCAACGGCTCATCGGTCAAGGCGGTGGCGGCGGGCCGCGTGGTCCTGGTCCAGCGGCTCGGCACCTACGGCCTGTCGGTGATCGTGGAGCACCCGAGCGGCTACTTCTCGCTCTACATGCAGCTGTCAGCGGCGATCGTGAAGGTCAACGACCAGATCGCCAAGGGGCAGGAAGTAGGCAGCGTGGGAGGGGAGAACACGCCGGACGGCGCGCACCTGTACTTCGAGATCCGGGGCGACAATCAGATCGCCCTCGACCCGACCGACTGGCTCCGGCGCCGCCGTTAGGCGGCCGCGACGCCGGCCGATCGCTTGGCTTCGGTCAGCGCGGCTTCGGCCCGCGCAAAGAGATCCTCCGCCGTCAGCACCCCGGTGGTCGGGTAGCCGATCCACCCCGCCGACACCGCCAGTTCGCCGGCCTGGCCCTCGCTGAAGTGATGACCGGCAATGGCCTGGCGGATCCGAACCAGGGTGTCCCGGGCGCCCTGCTCGACCGTCTCGGGCATGATCACCGCGAACTCATCTCCTCCGTACCGAGCGACGAAGTCGGGAGCGCGTAGCTCCCGCTGCAGCAGGCCCCCCAGTTCGCTCAGGATCCGGTCGCCGGCGCCGACGCCGTGCCGTTGGTTGACGAACCGGAGGCCGTCGACGTCGAGCAGCATCAGCGAGAACCGCCGGCCATAACGATCCGAGCGGTGCATCTCCTCCCGAACCCGCCGGTCGAGCGCGTCGAGCCCGCCGCAGCCGGTCAGGGGGTCGATCACGCCGGCACTGGCCTGACGCCGGTAGACGGTGGCCCGGCGTTCCTCGTGCTCGAGCAGCCGGGCCGTCGAGGCCACCAGGGCCTCGACGAAAGCCACGTCGTCGACAGTCAGGTTGGGCCGCATGGTGCCGGTCCGGACCGCCACGAACCCGAGACTCTTGCCCTGGAACGTGATCGGCACCGCCACGGCGCTCGCGGGCCGAAAGGGGGCCACCGGCGGGAGGGTGGTGGCTCCGGCAAAGAGCGGGTGTTGAGCCCCGTCCGGAATGAAGACCGTCCGACCGGTGGTGGCCGCATGGCGAACCTCGGGGTAGTCGGCCAGATCGACCTCGAGGTTCCGGATTTCGGCCTTCTCCGCCACCGCGATGATCCTGCCCCGCCGGGCGTCGATCGTGAAGAGGCAGGCACAATGGTCCGCGCCGAGGGACCGGGCCACCCCGCGGACCAGAACCTGGAGCATCTCCTCCGGGCGCGCCGACAGGGCCACGTCCTGAAACACGGAGAAAAGCTGGGCCTGCCCGGCGTGCGAGTCGGGCGACCGGAAGCCGTCGCGCACGCCGCGCAGCCGCGCGATGATCCGGGCGACCAGTTCCGGCAGTTGAATCGGCGCCACCATCACGTCGATCGCGCCCAGCGACAGCGCTCGACCGGCCGCCTCGGCCGCACCCTGCGGCAGCAGCACGACCGTGGGCACGTTGCGCCAGGCCTCATTGGTCACCGGCATCAACAGCCGATCCAGTTCCTCGTCGACCGCGGCCAGTGAGAGCACCGTCAGGTCCGGCGACCCAGCATCGCCCGGGGCGGCGGGCAGATCGGCGGCCTCGCCGAGCGTATAGCCGGCCCGAATCAGGACCCGTTCGAGTCCGTCAGGGCGAGCATTCGGATCGCCCAGGAGCAGTAAACGAGTGTGCACGACGGGTATCGTTCAGGCAGCTCGGCGGAAGGACGGCATCGGCACCTCGGTCAACGGTTGGCCAGGTCACCGTTGGGTAAAGCACGATCCATACCGACCGGAGCGACTTCGGTCGAAATCGGCAAGTCACACCACCACATGCACTTACGATATCGGAGTCAGGTTATCCCGACTCCATCACCCGGCGCCGTGTCGCGGCCGAGCCACTACAGAGTTTGACACCGGGCCGGGTCGCGCCCGGGCCCGGATTCCAGCCGATCCGGGCCCTCAACGCTTGTCTGGCCGGGCTCTGGCACCGATCTTTCACGGCTTCACACCCGACCCCAAGGGCGGGGTCAAAGAAAACCCGCCCCACGATCACCGGGTCCGCCCGCGGGCGGGGCCCCTACCCCAGGATTATGAGTACACATCTCGATCTCTCCAGCCACGGCGTCACCACCAAAACCGTGTGGGCCAACCTCGGCACGCCGAGCTTGTACGAGCATTCTGCCCGCCGGGGCGAAGGCCGGATCACCGATCATGGCGCGTTGGCCGTCATCACCAAGCCGCACACCGGTCGATCGCCGAAAGACAAGTTCGTGGTTGACGAGCCGTCGTCCACGGGCCAGATCTGGTGGGACAAGAACGACCGCCTCCCGGCAGACAAGTTCGATCGTCTCCTCCAGGACGTCCGCCAGCACTTGAACGGCCTGACCGAGGTCTTCGTCCAGGACCTCTTCGGTGGCGCCGACCCGACCTACCGGCTCCCGGTCCGGTTCATCACCCCGAACGCCTGGCAGGCGCTCTTCGTCCGGAACATGTTCATTCGACCCGCGACGTCCGAACTGTCCGGGTTTTCCCCGTCGTTCGTGGTCTATCACGCCCCCGAGTTTCAGGCCGATCCGGCGGTGCACGGGACCAGGACCGGCACCTTCATCGTGCTCAATTTTGCCCAGCGGGTGATCCTGATCGGCGGGACCCGCTACGCCGGGGAGATGAAAAAGTCGATCTTCACGGTTCTGAACTACTTGCTCCCCCAGCAGTCGGTGCTGCCGATGCATTGCTCGGCCAACATCGGCGACGCCGGCGACACCGCGATCTTCTTCGGGCTGTCGGGCACCGGCAAGACCACCCTCTCCGCCGATCCGTCCCGCAAGCTGATCGGCGACGACGAGCACGGCTGGAGTGATCAGGGCGTCTTCAATTTCGAGGGTGGTTGCTACGCCAAGGTGATCCGCCTCTCCCGGGACGGCGAGCCCGAGATCTGGAACGCCAGCCATCTGTTCGGGACGGTGCTCGAGAACGTGGTCCTCGACGAAGCGACCCGGGCGGTCGATTTCAGCTCCGAAAAGGTCACCGAGAACACCCGGTCGAGCTATCAGATCCACCACACTGACGGCCGACGCGTTCGGGGTGATGCCGCCGATTGCCCGGCTGACGCCCGAGCAGGCGATGTACCATTTCCTGTCCGGCTACACGGCCAAGGTGGCCGGGACCGAGCGGGGCGTCACCGAACCATCGGCCACCTTCTCGGCCTGTTTCGGGGCGCCGTTCCTGCCCCTGCATCCCGGCGTCTACGCCCGGATGCTCGGCGAGAAGATCGCCCAGCACGGATCGAAGGTCTGGCTGGTGAACACCGGGTGGACCGGCGGTCCGTACGGGGTGGGAAGCCGGATGAAGCTCGGGTACACCCGGGCGATGGTCACCGCCGCGCTCGCGGGCGGCCTCGACCAGGCCAGCTTCCGAACCGATCCGGTCTTCGGTTTCCAGGTCCCGACGGCCGTCCAGCACGTGCCCGCCGAAGTGCTCGATCCGAGGGGCACCTGGAAGGACCCGGCGGCCTACGACGCCCAGGCGGCCAAGCTGGCCGGCATGTTCGCCGACAACTTCAAGGCCTTCGCGGCGCAGGTCCCACCCGCCGTGGCGCAAGCCGGCCCCCGCCGTTAGGCACTGCCTGGCACCGGACCGCCTGCGGGCGGTCCGGTCGCTAGGACGCCTCGATCGTGCCGATGCCAGAATTCGAGATCGTCCGCGATCCCCTCTGGGACAACGTCCAGCTCGATCCCGCGGCCGTGGCGGTTCTCGACACGCCGCCGGTTCAACGGCTCCGCTACATCCGCCAGCTCGGGCACGCCTTCCTCGTCTACCCAGGGGCCACCCACAGCCGGTTCGAACACGCCATCGGCGCCTATCACCTGACCCGGCAAGCCCTCGGGATCCTCCGGGACCGGGGTGAACTCGGCGGTCTGGACGAGGCCGACCTGCAGGCGGTCCGGCTGGCGGCCCTCCTGCATGACATCGGCCACTATCCGTTCTCGCATGGGCTCGAGGAAGCGGGGTTTCCCCATCACGAAACCCTCGGCGTGGCCAAACTGGTCCGCGGGGAGTTGGGGCGGGTGCTCGAGACGATCGGCGGACCCGGCTTGGCCACCCGGATCGGCCGGTTGATCCAGGGGGCGAGCGACAGTCCGCTTCAAGGCCTCATCTCTGGCAGCCTCGATCTCGACAAGATCGATTACCTGAGCCGGGACGCCCGGGCCTGCGGCGTCCCGTACGGAACCCTCGACGTCGATCGCCTCCTCGCGGCGATCACCCTGATCGACGACGGCGGCCGACGGCGGGTCGGCGTGCTCGAGAAAGGCGTCAGCGCGCTCGAGTCGATGCTCTTCGCCAAGTACCAGATGTACCGGAACGTCTACTGGCATCACGCGGTCCGGGCCGCCACCTGCATGTTCAAGCGGGCGGTCCGGATCGCGGCCCGGGCCGGGACCCTCGATCTGGCCACCCTGGCAGAAGCAACCGACGGCAGTTTGACGGAAAGACTCCTCGCCAACGATCCGTCGGGGCTCGGGCGGGCGGTGTTCGAACGACGGCTGTTCAAGCGGGCCGTCGACCTCCCGGCCAGCGACGTGCCCGACACCGTGGCGGGATGGGTCAGCGACGACCCGGACCGGCTCGAACGGGCCGAGGATTCGCTGGCGGCGGCGGTGGGATTGGCCCCGGGGCGATTGCTGATCGACTTCCCGGCGCGAAGCTCGATGCTGGCGGTCGATCTGCCCCTGCGGACTCGAACCGGCCCGATCGAACGGCTCACCGACGAGGGCCGGGCCGGGCAACTCGGACTGCCCCGGATCGCCGCCGAACTGTATCGGAGCGCCCGCCGGCTGCGCGTCTTCGTGGCCGATCCGATTCCAGTCGATCCAGCCCGGGTCTTCGAGCTGCTGTCTCGCGGCTGAGCGGCGCTACTCGTGGCGGATCGCCTCGATCGGATCGAGGCGGGCGGCCCGGAGCGCCGGATAGAGCCCGAACGCGAGCCCGATCGCCACGGCGGTCAGGGCCGCCACCGCCACGGACCCTGCCCCGACGGCCGCGTACACCTGGACGTTGGCCTGGTTCCGCATCAGCGCCGTGGAGGCAAAGGCCACGACGAGACCAAGTCCGATCCCCACCACCGCGCCCGAGAGGGTAATCGCCGCCGACTCCGCGAGGAATTGGAGGAGGATGTCGGAACGCCGGGCGCCGGTTGCCTTCCGAATCCCGATTTCCCGGGTCCGCTCCGCCACGGCGGCCAGCAACACGTTCATGATCCCGATCCCGCCAACCAGCAGCGAAATCCCCGTGATCGTGCCCATCAGCAGCTTGAAGACCAAGACCCCCTGACGGGCCTGCACCAGCCGACCTTCCCGACTCCGGATCGCCACGAACCGCCGCCACTCCGGCACCCGGCCTTCGACCCACCGTTCGAGCGCCGAGCGAACCAACGGGGTTTCCTCGACGGTGGTGGCGGTGGCCACCAGCGGCGTCACCCGGGGATCGGTGACCCGGGTCATAGCGGAGCCCGCGAGGGCCAGGGGCACCACCGCCACGAAACCCGCCTCGCCCCGATATGGCGCCACGACCCCCACGATCCGGAACCAGGTCCCCTCGAGCCCGACAGAGTCGCCAACGACCGACCCGGGTCGCCCGGGCGCCAAAGCCTCTGCCAGGGCGTGCGAGACGACGGTGACGGGTGCGGTTCCCCGCCATTCGGCTTGGTCGAACGGTCGTCCGGCCGCCAGTGAGTCGGTGCCTTCGAGCCCCCCAACCACGGTGGCCGCCCGGGGACGATCGAAGGCCCTGGCCGTCAGGGTGGCGCTGCCGCTGATCCGGACGTCGACGCGGGTCCCTGGAGGAACCAGCGCCCGGACGGCATCGGCGTCGGCGGCGGTAAACACCGGATAGCCCGGGTTCGGCAACCGGACGCCGTCAACTTCGCGAAACGCGAGCGGTTCGACCGCCAGGGAAAGCAGGTCGGTGGTCCGGGCAATCTGCTCCCGCAGGTACGCCTCGACCCCGTCGCCCACGGCCAGGACGCTGACGAGCGACCCGACCCCCATGATGATGCCGAGGGTGGAAAGGAGCGTCCGGAGCGGATTGAGCCGGAGGTTGGCGATGCCTTCGAGAACGGGAGAGAGGCGCATGGCCGGGACGACGGGCGACCGGCGGGCCGGGTTTCAGGTCAGAGGCCGCCGTTGTGGCCCGGGGACACCTCGTCGACGCGGACGATGATGGCCGTGATGTTGTCGAGGCCGCCGCGCCGGTTGGCTTCGGCGATGAGACGGCTCACCAGCACTTCCGGTGGCGAGCCGGACTGGAGAATCCGGGCAAGCTGGTCGTCCTCGAGCATCCCGGTCAAGCCGTCGGACGCGAGCAGGAGGACGTCTTCGCGCTCGAGATTCCCGAAATAGACGTCGGGCACCACGTCCTCGTTGGCGCCGACACAACGGGTGATCACGTTGCTGTAGGGGTGGGTCCGAGCCTGTTCGGCGGTGAGGAGGCCGGCATCGACCTGTTCCTGCACGTAGCTGTGGTCCTTGGTGAGTTGCAGCAGCTGGCCGCCCCGAAGGAGGTAGGCCCGACTGTCGCCGACCTGTCCGATGAGATAGCGGCGGGCGGAGAGCACCAGCACCGTGGTCGTGGTCCCCATCCCGCGCTTGTCGGCTTCCGCCAGCGTCCGCTCAAAAATGGCCTGGTTGGCGATCCGGATGGCGCTCCGGATCCGCTCGAAGGCGTCGGCATCGGTCATTCCGCGAAGGCTGCCGACCTCACGGGCAATGATCTCGACCGCCATTTCGCTGGCCACCTCACCCGCCGCGTGGCCGCCCATCCCGTCGGCCACGATGAAGACCCCATGCTTGAAATCGAGGAGGAAACTGTCCTCGTTCCCGCTCCGGACCACGCCCACGTGGGTATCACCCGCACACGAAATCAGCATGGGTTCAGAAGTAGAGCACGAGGAGGGCCAAGGCCCCGAGCAGGACGACGATCGCCCCGGCCAGGAGGAGCGGGTTGGCGCGCCGGGCCGGTTCCGCCGTCGGCAGCGACGCGGGAACCGGCCGGGGGGCCTGGACGACGGCTTCGGCTACCGCCCGTTCGGGCGGCGGGGCCACCGGTCCGGCCGGAGGACGGGCTTCGGCGGCCGGCGGCGCGGCGGCGGCCACCATTTCCGCCACGGGCGGATTGGCCTTGGGTAGTGCCGTGGTCCGCTCGGGAGCCGCCGGTCGTTCGTCCTGCGGTTCGAACGACAGCGCCACGTCACCCACGGTAATCGTGGCCCCGGGCGACAAGGCCACCTCTTCGGTGACGGGATCGCCGTCTACCGTGGTACCGTTGGTCGATCCGAGGTCGGTGAGGCTCCAGACGCCTTCGCGCAGGAGGATCTTGGCGTGACTCGAGCTGACGCTGGGATCGGCCAGTCGTACGTCGTTGAACTCGGCCCGTCCGATGTTGACCACCGGAGTCCGCACCGCAAAGCGCTGCCCCTTGGAGGCGCCGCCCTTGACCCTGATGTGGGCCAGCGGTCGTTCGGCGACGGCAGGGGCCGGAGCGACCGGCTTCTGGAAATTCGGGAGGCCCATCAGCGTGTCGCCGAGTCGGAATTCGGCACCCGCGGGTGCCCCGACCGGGGTCAGTTTGGGCGCCGGATAGTAGCGGAACTCCTCGGCGCCGATCCGGATCACATCGAGCGACTTGAGGCGATGGCGGCTGGCGATGCGTTGGCCGTTGACGTAGGTCCCGTTGGCCGAGAGGTCGATCAGCACGTCGCCATCGGGGAGCCCGACGATCTCCGCGTGGCGGCGGGACGCGTCGGGCGACCCGATGACGATCTGCGCCTCGGCGTCGCGGCCGAACACGAAGGGCGCCACCGCCACCTGGTACTCGCGGCCGTCGGTCAGGCTCACGAGTCGGCCGGTCGGCTCGCCCAAAGCGGCAGCCGGCCCCGCGGGGCCGGCAAAAGGAATGGACGGGGCCGTGGGACGAACCGTCGGGATGGCCCTGGTGACGCCGGCCACGACCGGGTCGGTCACGATGATTTCATGTCCGGCAACCCCGATTCTGTCACCATGGAGCAGTGGCGTTGGATCGGACCCGATGGAAGCGCCATTGACCGCCACCACGGCGCCCGGGACGGCCGCCCTGATGATCGGATGCCCGCCCGAGGCCAACACGACGGCATGGCGGGGCAGCAGCGAATCGCCGGTGAGGCGAAGCGCCGCACCCGGCTCGGAACCGATAACGTATTCCCCGGCGGCCACGGAGACCCGCTGCGCGCCGTAGACAAGCTCCATCGACTTGCGTTCCTGTTCGAGCGATGTGGGGAACAAACGTAGGCCGGCCCCGCCGGCTTAGCAAGAATTCGAAGCCCCCCCGACCTGCAGGCGATAGAGGCGCTGGTAGACCCCCCCGAGGCGCAGCAACGCGTCGTGGCGGCCCCGTTCCACGATCCGGCCGTGGTGCATCACCAGGATCTCATCAGCGTGGAGGATCGTACTGAGCCGGTGGGCCACGACGACCGACGTCCGGCCCTTCATCAATTCCAGCACGCCCCGCTGAATCCGACTTTCTGACTCGGAATCCACCGAACTGGTGGCCTCATCCAACAGGAGGATCTCCGGATCCCGGGCCAGGGCCCGGGCAAAGCTGAGCAATTGGCGCTCCCCCACGGCAAGGTTGCGGCCCCGTTCGGTCAACTCGTGGTGCAGACCGCCGGGCAGACGCCCGATCAGGGGGGCCACACCGACCCGATCCACCGCCCGGCGGACGGCAGCCTCCCCGGTTTCGGGGTCGAGGGCCAGGTTGCGGTGCAGGTCGCCGGCAAACAGGAAAAGGTCCTGCTGGACGAAACCGAAGCGGCGCCGAAGCTCGGTCGGAACGAGGTCCTTGAGATCCACGCCGTCGAGCGTGATCCGCCCCCGCTCCGGATCGTAGAAACGGAGCAGGAGGCTGATGATGGTGGTCTTGCCAGCTCCGGTATGTCCCACCAGCGCGACGGTCGATCCCGACGAAGCCCGGAAGCTGACGTCCTCGAGGATCCAGGGCCCGGTCGGATCATACCGGAACCACACACCCTCGAACGCCACCTCGCCCCGGCCTGGCGACGGAAGATGCACCGGAACCGCCGGCCCGGCCGGAGCCACCGGGGTGTCCAGCAGGCGGAAAACCCGTTCCGAACTCGCCATGGCGCTCTGGAGGAGATTCACCTTCTCGGAGAGGTCCTGCAGCGGCTGGAAGAAGCGCCGGACCAGCTGGACGAAGGCGGCCAGGACGCCGACCGTCAGGCCACCGCCCACGATCCGGTTGGCACCCGCCACGAGCAGGCTTGCCGTCGCGATCGCCGTCACCAGTTCCACCGCCGGGAAGAACACCGCGTAGATCGTGATCGACCGCTGGTGCGCGAGATTGTGGCTCCGGTTGATCTCGTCGAATTCCCGCGCCGCGGCGCGCTCCCGGCGGAACAGCTGCACCACCTGCACCCCGGCCAGATGCTCCTGCAGAAAGCTGTTGAGGCGCGCCACCTGAAGTCGGATGTCGCGGAAGACGTCCCGGATCCGACCGCGAAAGAAGGACACCAACCCCCACATCAGCGGCAGGACGAGGAACGCCACCAGGGAGAGTCGCCAGTCGAGGGCGAGCATCATGGCCGTGACGGCCACCAGCGTGAACAGGTCGGCGAAGACGCTCACCACCCCGGATCCGAACAACTCGTTCAGGGTTTCGACGTCCGACGTGACCCTGGTCATGAGGCGACCGACGGGATGGCGGTCGAAGTAGCGGACCGGGAGCCGGGACAAGTGCCGGAAAATGGCCATCCGAAGGTCGTACATCACCTGCTGACCGATCCGGGTCGTCAGGATCGTCTGGCTATAGTCGACGACGAAGGTGCCGAGCAGCGCGGCCAGGAACACCAGCGCGTATCGGGTGAGCAGTTCCGCGTCGTGGGCCGGGATGGCGTGATCGAGCGCCCGCTGAGTCATCGCCGGTCCGACCACCGCGAGGGCCGAGTGGGCCAGGAGGAGACCGACGGACAGTACGACTTGGCGGCGATAGGGAACGAAATACCCGAGGAGGCGCCGGAGGAGGCGGCGATCGACGACCTCCGCCGGGAGGTCGTCCGCTTCGAGTTCGGTCACGACGAGGTCGGGTCTTGGTCAATCCCCTTGAGGCCCTGTCGGACCCATCGATAGAACACGGCCGATCCGAACACCACCGTGTACCCACTGATGACCAGACGCCAGAGGATGATGTAGAGCGGCGCCACGGCCTTCGGGACGTAGATCGACATCACTGCCGTCGACAGGAGTTCCCCGATGCCGGAACCACCCGGGGTCGGGGCGAAGAAATAGAGGACGAAGGTGATGAAGGTGTTGAGGAGCAGGACGTCGACGAAATGGGCCTCGATCCCGAT